>NZ_JBNHFD010000007.1:0-87969 GCF_059089865.1 Arthrobacter sp. Y3221157 | reverse complement strand
AACGTACAAGCCGAGAGGCATACGCGTGTAACACCAACGTGTCTCACACACCACCGAGATTTTTTGGCCCGGTGGGCCCGCAACGGCTTACGCTGCGTTCATACTTGGACAGATGCACCCTCCCACCGCGGAACCGGAAGAACCGCTAGTGGTGGAGGTCACATTGCCTGAAAAGAGCATAACACAATCATTCCGACAGCCAAAAGAAAGCTATATATCGGTCGGTCTGGTTGTACTGTGCAGGTTGCCCCGGCGGCCGTACTGCCGCCGGGGGCAACCTGGGGTTACTGGACCAGCGCGGCAGCGTCGACCAGTGCCGGCGTCCACCGCAGGTGGCCGTCAGCGACAACGGCGTCGGGTTCCTTGAGCAGGGAGAGCCGCGGCCGCACCGCGTCGGTCCTTGCGCTTGGCGGCTTCCGGCTTCCGGCTTTGAACTGGGGGATCCAAACGGCCCCCGGGCCCCGGTAACCCTGCTCAGCGGCGGCATGCAGGGTCCACTGGGGGTCGTAAAGGTGGGTGCGGCCCAGGGCTATCAGGTCGGCACGTCCGGCGAGCAGAACGGAGTTGACGTCGTCGTAGGTGGAAATGGCTCCAACGGCGATGACGGCGACTCCTGCTGGGGCTGCTACTTCCTGGCGGATACGGTCAGCGTAGGGGGTCTGGTAGCTCCGCCCAAAGGCCGGCTTTTCCTCTTTGCCGACCTGCCCGGTGGAAACGTCAATACCGTCAGCTCCGTGCTCAACGAACGCCCGCGCAATCGCAACGGAGTCATCGGAGTCGTTGCCACCTTCAATCCAGTCCGTGGCTGAGAGGCGGACGACCATGGGCTTATCCGCGGGCCAGACCCGCCGGACGGACTCGAAGACTTCCAGGGGGAACCGCAGCCGGTTTTCCAAGCTGCCGCCATATTCGTCGGTCCTGCGGTTGGCGACGGGGGAAAGGAATGACGACAGGAGGTATCCGTGGGCAGCATGGAGTTCGAGCAGGTCAAAGCCTGCCTCATCGGCGCGGCGGGCCGCGTCAACGAAATCAGCCTTCACTTTGTCCATACCTGCGCGGTCGATTTCCCGCGGAACCTGGCTGCTCGGACCATATGGCAGCGCCGAAGGTCCTACAGTTTCCCAGTTTCCTGCCTCCAGGGGTTCGTCAATACCCTCCCACATGAGCCGGGTCGACCCTTTGCGGCCGGAATGACCAATCTGTGCACCGATTTTTGCCGTGGAACGGGTGTGGACAAAATCAACGATGTCCTTCCAACTGTCGCGCTGCGCATCGGTGTAGAGCCCCGAGCAGCCGGGGGTGATACGTCCTTCTGAGGAGACACACACCATTTCTGTCATGACCAGTCCAGCGCCACCCAGGGCTTTGGACCCGAGATGGACCAGGTGGAAGTCGCCCGGGTTGCCCTCGGAGGCCGAGTACATGTCCATCGCTGAGACGACGACACGGTTCTTCAGTTCCAGACCTCCGATCCGGTAAGGCTGGAACATGGCGGGGGCAGCCGTTGGCAGCCCCTGGAGCTCAGCGAACTTCCGGTCGACGGCCTCGGCGAATTCGGGGTCGCGAAGGCGAAGGTTTTCCTGAGTGATACGCCGGGACCTGGTGAGCAAGTTGAAGGCGAACTGTGTCGGGTCCTGGTTCTTGTACTGGCCGATTCGTTCGAACCACTCCAGCGATGCCTGGGCAGCGCGCTGGGTGGACTCAACGACAGGACGCCGTTCGGTTTCGTAGGCGGCGATGGCATCCTCAAGGCTTTGGTGCTCGTGCAGGCAGGCTGCCAGTGCCAGGGAATCCTCCATTGCCAGCTTGGTGCCGGAACCGATGGAGAAGTGTGCGGTGTGGGCAGCATCTCCAAGCAGGACGATGTTGCCATGCCGCCAGCTGCGGTTGCGGACAGTGGTGAAGTTCAGCCACTTGGAATTGTTGGCGAGGACGTCATATCCCTTGAGCTCCTCAGCAAAGATGGAGCGGATCTTGCTGATCGCCTTCTCGTCGGAGACTCCTGGAGCGAAAATCTCATCTGCTGTTTCGTCGAAGCCTGCAGCCTGCCAGACGTCTTCGGACATTTCCACAATAAAGGTGGAGCCTTCGTCAGAGTACGGGTAACCGTGGATCTGCATCGTGCCGAATTCGGTCTCTTTGACGAAGAACTTGAACGCCTCGAAGACCTGGTTTGTGCCCAGCCACATGAACTTGTTGGGGCGCCGGTCCAGGCTGGGACCGAAGGAATCCGCGTACTCGCTTCTGATTTGGGAATTGATTCCGTCAGAAGCGAGGACGAGGTCGTATCCTGCTTCAAGGTCTGCGATGGGCGGTGCCGAGGTGCTGAAACGGACGTCTACACCGAGTTCGAGGCAGCGCCGTTGCAGGAGTTCCAGGAGTTCCTTCCGGCTCATGGCTGCGAAACCCTGGCCACCGACGGTCAGCGTTTCACCGCGGAAATGAATGTCGATGTCGGACCAGCGGGCGAAGCGCCGGCTCATGTACTCGGCCACAACAGGATCTGCGTTGCCGATGCCACCGAGGGTTTCGTCTGAGAAGACAACGCCGAACCCAAAGGTATCTGAGGCTGCGTTCCGTTCCCACAGTGTGATGTCGTGGGTGGGGTCGAGCTGTTTCATCAGCGTCGCGAAATACAGGCCGCCGGGGCCGCCGCCAACAATTGCGATCTTCATGGCATTACTCCTTTATGGCTGGGCGGACGCGCCGGCCAACTGGTCATTCTCGTGGTTGACTTGGTCGCGCAGCTTGTAGTGCTGCAGCTTGCCGCTCGGGTTTCGGGGCAGTGTGTCGACAAACCTGACGTCCCGCGGATACTTGTAGGGGGCGATTGTGGCTTTGACGAAGTCCTGGATTTCTTTGCGTTTGGCGTCGTCACCGATAACCGACTCGCGCAGCACGATGAAAGCGCAGACGATGCTGCCACGTTCGGGGTCCGGCCGGGCGATCACAGCGTTCTCGAGAACATCGGGGTGCTGGTCAATGGCTGCTTCGACTTCCGGCGCACCGATGTTGTACCCGGAGGAAACGATCATGTTGTCAGACCGGGACTGGTAGATGAAGTAGCCGTCTTCGTCGCGCAGGAAAGTGTCACCGGTGATGTTCCAACCATTCAGGATGTACTTTTCCTGCCGCGGATCGTCCAGGTATCGGCATCCGGTTGGGCCGATGACCGCCAGGCGTCCGGGTTCACCAGTCGCGACCTCCCGCCCTTCATCGTCCAGGATGGTCGCCCGGTAGCCCGGGACGGCCTTGCCCGTGGCTCCGGGGCGGATGTTTTCCCCTGCAGCGGAAATGAAGACGTGGAGCAGCTCGGTGGAACCGATACCGTTGACCAGGCGTACGCCCGTAGCCTGGTGCACAGCTTCCCACGTCTCCTTTGGCAGGTGCTCTCCAGCTGATACAGCGACCCGAAGCCTGCTGAGAAGATCACCCCGTTCAGCCTTGAGAATGGCCCGGTAAGCGGTCGGCGCCGTGAACAGAATGGTTGCACCTGCAGCTTCCGCGTTCTCGGCCAGTTCCACAGGCGCTGCACGCTCTGTCAGCAGGGCCGAAGCGCCGAACCGCAACGGGAAGATGACAAGGCCCCCGAGCCCGAAGGTAAAGGCGATGGGCGGGGAACCGGCAAACACATCGTCACGGGTGGGTGTAAGGATGTGACGGGCGAACGTGTCCGCGATGGCGAGGATGTCACGGTGGAAGTGCATCGTCACTTTAGGAGCCCCGGTGGTGCCCGACGTCGGCCCGAGGAGGGCGACGTCGTCGGCGGAGGTTTCCACCGCCGTGAAGTGTCCGCTCTTGGCCCCGCAACGGGAGACTAGGTCAGCTTCGTCTTCGCCGCCGTACGCCAGTACCGCAACGTCATCCCCTGCTGCTACGGACAATTCGTCGACGAACCGGTGGTCGGATATGGCGACGACGGGCTTGGTTAGATCGATCAGGGTGCTGATCTCGCTTGACCGGAGCATCGGCATGGTGGTGACGACGACTGCGCCTGCCTTCAGCACGCCAAGCCAGGCGGCTACGATCCATGGATTATTCGGACCGCGCAGGAGTACCCGGTTCCCGGGAACGACTCCGAAATCCTCGGTGAGCACTTGTGCTACCTGATTGGCGCGCCTTTGGAGGTCGCCGTAGGTCCAAGTGGCGCCGTCGGGGGTGTGAAGCGCCGGCCGGTCAGCTCCGTGCTCAGCGACTGCGTCGTCGATGAGCACGCTGCCCGCGTTGAGGTTTTCGGGGTACTGAAGTTCGTCGAGGGTGAACTCGAGGGTGGGCCACAGGTGGGCCGGTGGGAGGTGGTCCCTGGTGAACGTATCCACGTGGGCCGATGATGTGAAAGTCATGGCCGGTCCTTTCAGGTGATGGGGAGTGGGCCCGGGTCAGGAACCCGAGCGGATCATGCCTTCTTGGGCTACGGTGGCCAGCAAACGGCCACTGCGGTCGAAGAACCGGCCTAGAGCCAGTCCGCGGTTTCGCTGTGCAGAGACGGCTTCCTGGGTGTACAGCAACCAGTCGTCAGCCCTTCCGAACCGGTGGAACCACATGGAGTGGTCCAGGCTCGCGGTGATGAGGCCAGGCGAAGACCAGTGCAGGTTTTGAACTCGGAGGAGCGATTCGAGGATGGTGTAATCGCAGACGTAGGCAAGGGCTGCGCGGTGCAGGTCGGCTGTGGCCTGCTCGTCCTCGCCTGTCGGCAGGCTGCCGAAGGCCTTTACCCATACCGCCTGATGCGCCTGCACACCTCCGTCAACTGCTACATAGACCGGACCCGGAACATGGCGCATATCAAAACTTCGGCCCGCGGCCCAGTAGTCTGCCGCGGCTCCGTCTGCGTCGATGAGGACTTCGGCAGCGCTGCGCAGTTCGTCCGGGTCCAAGTGTGCCGGTGCCGGGGACTGGTATTCAGGGCCCTCTTCCGGCACCTGGAAAGACCCCATGCCTGTAAAGACGACTTTTCCGCTCTGAAAGCCGCGGACGCTCCTTGTGGAGTAGCCCCGGCCATCACGAAGTTTTTCGACCTCGTACCGGACCGGCACCCCGACATCGACCGGACGCATGAAGTAGCTGTGCATTGAATGCAGTACGCGGTCGGACTGCACCGAACGCATCATTGCTGCCGCTGACTGGGCAACCATGTCGCCACCGTAGGCTTTGGGCCACGGCACATACTGCGGCGTTGCCTCATATGCCTCGTCGAAGACCTCGGCAGTGGCAGGTGTCAGCTCCACCGCGCGGAGGAAAATTTCCGACGTGGGCTTCTGGACGTCTGGGGTCGTGGAAGGCACGGCTATTACGCCCGACGGTAGTCAGCGAGGGTCACGTCGGGAACGTCTTCGAGGTTCACGACGATGTTTTCGGGGGTGCGGGTTGTGAGCCACACCAGTTCCTCTGTCACGGACATGTTCGCTTCAACATGCGGCATGAAGGGAGGGACGAAGACCCAGTCGCCGGCCTTCATGTCCTGGTACTCGGAGTAGTTCTCGCCGTAGTAGATGCGTCCGTGGCCGCGCAGGACGTATCCGCCAGTTTCCGCTTCGCCGTGGTGATGCGGCAGCGAGCGGTAACCCGGGGTGTTGGATACCTGTCCGAACCAGATCTTCGTAGCCGGGGTGTGCTGGATGGAAACCCCTGAGACGCGGATGCAGTCACCGGACTGGGCGGTGTTGGTGTCTTCCTGCCCGGCGCGGGTGATTACGGGGACGACCTTGCCGTCCGGGCCAGCGTAAGAGGAGTTGTCGCCTTCGGTCAGGTATTCGGTGGTGGTGTTGGTCATGGTGGTCACTCCTTGGTGCTTGAGGCGGTTGACTGAGCCGGGGCGGTATTGCCCGGATCAGGGGTGGGGGAGAGGTGAATGCGGTTTTCGAGGCGTCCGATGCCTGGAATTTCGGTGGTGAGGACGTCTCCGTCGCGCAGGAAGCGGGGAGGTGTCATGCCCATTCCAACGCCGCCGGGGGTTCCGGTGAGAACCACATCTCCTGGTCGAAGCATCGTGAATTGCGAGATGTAGGCCACCAGTTTTGCGGGGCCAAACACGAGGGTGGACGTATTGCCCTTTTGTACCTGCTCGCCATTGACGTAGCCGTGGACGTCGAAATCAGCCGGTGCCTCGTCCGCTGTTAGCATGACGGGACCCAGCGGAGTGGTGGCATCAAAGGCTTTTCCTTGGAACCACTGAAGGGTGCGGTTCTGCCAGTCCCGCATCGAGATGTCGTTAGCGACGGTGTAGCCGGCGATGCCGGCCAGGGCCTGGTCCTCGTCGACGCGGTACATGTTGGAACCAATAACAACCGCCAGCTCGGCTTCCCAGTCGACTTTCTCACTGCCTTGAACATAGATGGGGTCTGCGGCCCCGACCAGGGTGTCAGCGTACTTGGCAAACAACGTCGGGTAGTCGGGGAGGGCGCGGCCCATCTCCTGGATGTGGTCCCCATAGTTGAGGCCGCAGCAGATGACTTTGACTGCCGCGGGCAGCAGGGGAGCCAGTTCCGCTTGGGAACCATGCAGGGGCACTGCGCCCGCGTTCCTGCCGGACACGGCGTCCTCGGCGACTTCCCTCCAGCCATTGTCCATCAGCATTGATCCCACGCTGGCGTACGGCAGCGGGATGTAGTTGTCCTCGCCAACCGCCACGGCAGCAGTCGTTCCGTGCCGTCCGGACCTAAGAGTGGCCAGCTTCATTGGTTTTCCCTTCAATCGGATATGTCGACTTTTTTACGATCGTCACATAAGCTCAAGGTAGCACGAGGAAAATGATCTGACCAGATGCTTTCCAAACATCCGTAGGAGGAACCGGCATGACCAACAAAACGATCAACCCTGCAGCGCTTCCGAAGCCGTCCGGGTACGCGCACGGCGTACTTTCCGGGAACACCGTCTTCCTTGGAGGCCAGACCGCCTTGGACAAGGAGATGAACATCGTTCCCGGGGGTATCGTCGCCCAGTTCCGTCAGGCCTTCTCCAACGTGCTCACGACCCTGCGGGAAGCCGGCGGACAACCGCAGGACCTCGTCAACGTCACGATCTACCTCACCGACGTGGACGACTACATGGCCAACGGCAAGGAAATCGGCAGAATCTGGCGGGAGATGGCCGGCACCGAGTACCCGGCAATGGCCGGAATCGGCGTGACGCGCCTGTGGCAGAAGGAAGCGCTGATCGAAATTCAGGGCATTGCCGTCATCCAGGCTCCGTAAGCCTTAAGCAGACCGCCACCGCCCCGCCCTGCACTTCGTAACGGGCGGGGCTGGCAGCAGAGGGACGGCAGGCAGAATTCTGGGTGCCGACAAGGAGTGACAGGAGAGAGAGGCCTTGACCGTTGTTCAGGGCGTCGTCGAACCCGGCGACCAACGAGGCCGTGAGATGGGTTTTCCCACAGCCAATATCCAGATCAGTGGATCTCCTGAACTGGACGGCGTGTGGGCCGGCCTAGTGGAAATCGGTGATATCCACGCTATTGCCGCCATTTCCATAGGCAGACGTCGTACCTTCTACTCCAATGACGGTCCCCGGCTGCTCGAAGCCCACCTCCTGAACGTGAACCAGGACCTCTACGGAAGACTAATCCGCGTTCACCTCCTTCAACGGCTTCGCCCTCAGATCGCGTTCGACAGCGCAGAGGAGCTGGTCGTGCAGATGCGCCTGGACGTGGAACAAACCAGAGTGTGGGCGGTTAAAAACCACCCCAGCCTGGTGGGCTCCGAGTGCTGACCAGCTGGAATCGCTGCTTGGCCTCAAGCTGAAAGCTACGGAGCCGACTACCCGGCGGAGCGGGCTTCACTTCGCTGCCTGTCCGGTGACTATGCTGCTGTGTAGCCGCCGTCAACGGGCAAGGAGACACCCGTGATGTAGTTGGCCTTCTCGGAAGCTAGAAAGGCCACCGCAGCAGCTACATCTTCAACCTTCGCGACGCGTCGAAGGGGGATTCCGGCGACTACCTCCTCTTCAGCGGAGTGAGGATCAGGCAGTGAAGCCAGCCAATCCTCGTAGAGGGGCGTCCGCGTCATTCCAGGGGCTACCGCGTTCACGCGGATGTTGCGGGGTGCGAGCTCCACGGCTGCCGATTTGGTCATGGCCAATACAGCGCCTTTTGAAGCTGCGTACACACCCATAGTTGCAACGCCTACTGACGCCAGTCGGGAGGAGACGTTGATAATCGAACCGCCGCCGCGAGTGGACATTGCACAAGCCGCTGCCTGGAGCATGGCAAGAGCGGCGAAGGTGTTTGTCTCAAACACTTCCCTGACGTCTTCAATCGGCGTGCCGAGGATATCGCCGGTGTGGTCGATGCCAGCGTTGTTTACAAGCACGTCCACGCGACCGGCGAAGGCAAGTGCTTGATCAACAATGAATTTTGGCCGGCCCGGCTCAGTTATGTCCGCTTGGAGGAATCGGGCCCGTTCTCCGAGGCAATCGGCCAGCGTTTCTCCCCGCACCTGCGAACGCCCCACTAGCACGATGTGGTATCCCTCGGCGTAGAGGCTCCTGGCCACAGCTTCGCCGATGCCTGCGGTGGCACCGGTTATGACGGCAGCTCGCACTGCCGATTGTTTTTCGGCTCTCATTGAGATTGGTTATTCATTTCTTGTTCTTGTGGTCCTCTCGCTTCGGTCAATCCTCACCACGAGAGGTGGCGCTTCTCGTGCAGCCGCAACTGGAAATACGAAGATGCGGGCTGCAGTTTGGTCAACTGACCTGGGGGCAGGCCCCCTGTTCAACAGCCGTTACCCGAGGGGAAGTAGTTCAGAAAACCCGTGGTGCTGGAAGATCAGTGGATTGGGGCACCGGAGCTGAACCGAGAACGCGTTACCTGAGCGGTTGATCAAGTTTAGCGTTAGGTGCCTCACCTCGCAAGGGTCCTGAAGGGAATCTCAATGTTTCTGTCAAGCCGTTTGTGTGATGCCGAACTTGCCCGCCAGTCTTCGTGCCCCCGGATGGCGACCTTGCTTAGGAACTCGAGGGACTCCAGGAGCAGCAATGCCGACGGCGGGAGGATGAAGAAGGGAATGAAGCCCAAGCCAACGAGCGCTAGCCCAGCGTTTGGAAGCAAGGCTAGGGCCACTGGCCCGCGGTGAGTATGCAGAAGTGATAGCCGGAGCACAACCAGAGCTGATATTTAGAAAGATTTTCATGTCAGTTCCCTTACGAGCGTCGCCAGAACGATATATTCTTAGTTCACGCCCGGGACAATGCAGCCTCGGGGTGGACCTTTATCACAGAAGGAGACGAAGATGTCTGTTACGCCAGCTTACGAAGGCAACGAGAGCATCCTCGAACTGTCTATGAGGGCCCTATTGGAAGAAGAATTCAAGGCGGTCTTTGGCGGCACGACGCCCACCACTACTGCATGGGGCGGTTTGATATTCATCTGACGCAGCCGCAAATGCCCAGGTACATCTGTGACTGCAATGCTTCAATGACTGCTGGACGTGCCGCGGAGTCTTTGGACTTCGTCCGAGGTGGTATTCCAGTAGGAAGCCGCTCATGGCAACTCTTAGTCCTTCCAGGCCGGAGGCATTCAGCTGTCTAAGGTGAACTTCCGGTCGTTTGACGAACCAGGCGCCGACACGGGCAAAGGTTGCAGTATCGGTTTCACCCGTGCATCTCGGGTCAAGGTGGTGTCTCACGGCCAGGAACAGCGGACCCTACCTCATTATGTTTTTTACCGCCGATGACCCGATCACGTCCGGCGAGCACACCGGTCACGGAAACAGCAGCCATGATGCCCGCAGTGACGAGGAGCGGCAGCGTCCAGTCTCCGCTGAGGTCGCGAAGACCGCCGAACATCACCGGCCCGACAGCACCTAGACCATAGCCGACAGATTGCGCCATTCCCGACAAAGATGCTGCCTGAGGGTAATTCACGGTCCGGAGGCTGAACAGTGACAGAGCGATGACAATAAGGCTCCCGCACCCGATTGCGCCCAAAAGGACCCAGAGCATTATGAGGTCCGTCGCAAATGCCAGCCCGAGAAACGTCACGAACATCAGCGCGCCGCTGGCGAGCGATACAAGCCGTTGGTCTGAACCCCGGTGAAGGATTCCCCCTGTGGCAAGGCTGGCGAACACGCTGATGAGCAGGAAAACGGACAGATGTATACCCGCGGTAGTGGGGGGCACGCCGCGGCTTTGTTCGATGGTGGGCAGCCATGCCATCAGAACGTAGAAGGCGATCGATTGCAGGCCCATGAACATCGTCACCTGCCAGCCCAGGGCTGAGGTCCAGGGCGACCGGTAAGAGATTTGCGACTTGGTGGCGCGCGGAGGGCCTGACGTGTGCCGGCGCAGCCACGGCAGGAGCACAGCCATGGCAATTAGAGCAAGTCCCACCCACATTCCGAGAGCAAAACGCCAACCCTCCTGGGACGTTTGTGCCACGGGAACGACGACGGCGGCCCCGATCGCCGCGAAGGCGGCTTGCGTGGCGGAGTAGCTTCCGGTGACCTGGCTGACCCTCGTGGGAAAGTCCCGCTTTACGAGGGAGGGCACTAGAACATTGAGAAACGCGATAGCCAAGCCGATCAGCCCGGTGCCTGCCCAGATGAAGCCGGGCACCGGTAAGGAGCGAAGTACGATGCCCAAGGCGAGGATCAGCAGGGACGTCCACAGCGCCCGGTCGAGACCTAGCCGGGAAGCGAAGCCGGGCGCCACAGGCGAGAAGACTGCGAAAGCCATGAGCGGAACACCTGTTAGGAACCCTGCTGCCGCACTGGATAGCTCAAGTTCGTTGCTGATGTTCGCGAGCACCGGTCCCACGCTGACGAAGGACACCCGAAGATTGACTGCGATGAGCAGAACACCGATAAAGGCGAAGCCGAACCTGGTAGTCCGGTCCGACGCGCCTCGAGTGGCAGCGGGCATCGTGCCTATTCCCTTCAGGAGACGAGTGGCGCTCGGCGCGCCCCTTCGGTTCCAGCCTAGGTTGCTGGAGACGACTTTCAGATCACTAAAAGCGCCTACCCAAAGTCCAGCGCGCTGGTGAGGAGTTGCGGCCGCGGTCCAGGCTAGTCTATTTCGGCTCACTGCCTCTTCCCTATTCAGCACCCAAGACGAGGCCGACAAGTAGCAAGCCAAGGTGACGGACTCAGTAAAAGTCGGTAGGGGTTGGTGTGGCCCATATCGCACACACGGTGGGCCATGCCTGTGGTGATTCCTCTGAAGACAAGGCAAGCAGATCAGGGCGGGAAACGAATGGAACTTGCATGATCAGGTCGAATGAGGGGTTCGCTTTCCCCACGGCCAAGATGCACGCTGTTGTTCATCCAGGAAAATGTAAGCTGAAGTTGTGAACGGCTTTACCTTAAAGCAGCTTGAGTACTTCGTGGCGGCCGTTCAGACAGGCAGCCTTACCGGCGCTGCCAGCCTTTGTCATATTTCCCATGCTGGCATCTCCAACGGCCTCAACGAGCTCGAACGCAGTATGGGTAAACAACTGCTCGTTCGGCGGAAAGCCAAAGGCGTTGTCCTAACCGCTGCGGGCCGAGCGATGCTGCCCCTGGCAAGGAACATCCTCAGAGACGCTGCGGAAATTGAAAGCCTTGGGCACTCCGGCCACGGGGAACTGACTGGTGAACTGACCGTCAGCTGCACGCTTGCGTTGTCGCCGCTCCTCATCCCATTGATCGCTTCAGCCTTCTCCGAACTGCACCCTAACGTGCATCTGGTCTTCCGTGAGGGCAAGGGGAGTGAGGTGCTGCAAATGGTGAGGGATGGGCAGGTGGATGCTGGCCTCGTTTTTCAGCGCCAGCTGTCAGGAGACCTTGAGTACCTGCCCGTGTGCCCCATTCGGGTTAAGGTGGCTCTACCTCCTAGCCATCCCCTCGCCACACGTCCGAGCATCTCGTTGGCTGAACTTGCTCACGAACCCGCAATCACGCCCGAGGGGCCGGCCCTTGAGGCCATGCTGGCCGTGATGCGGGAAGCCGGTGTGGAACCTGACATTCGTTGGACCTTCGCGAGTCCGGAAACTATCCGGGCCATGGTGGCGCGCGGGTTTGGATACTCCCTCCTGTACATCTACCCAGCAGCATCAGCGCCAGACAGCTCGCCGGTAGTAGCCGTACCGGTCAATGATCCGATCTCTGACAATTCCCTGGTTATGGCGTTACCAGCCGGCCGGCGACGAATTGACAAGGTGGAAAAACTAGCAGAGCTCCTGCGGGGCGAGGCAGTTAGGAAACTCATCGGATAGGTTCCTCGTCGGAAAGGTCCGCCGCAAACCGTTCGCTGCTTTGTAAGCGTTCCTTACAATCATCCCCGCATATTGCTGTTTTACTTGGTGACCCCAATCACAAAGAATGGGACCAGGAAGCAACTCAAGGAGCCTGGTCAGCAGATCGGACGGACCAGAACCCCAGAGGAAATTCGCTCAGATCCCATGTACCCCATTTCTAGAGGAGCGCCCTCATGCTCAGCAACAGCGGACCGTCCAACTACAAGGCAGCCGAGTACACCACCAACCTCCGTGACTCCGTCTCCAAGGTTCCATCCACGGGAACCCATGTCGTCCTGCTAGGAACCCAGGGCGGACCGATCCCAGGGGAGCGTGCCGCAACCTCCAGTGCCCTGGTTGTTGATGGAAGTATCTACATCATTGACGCAGGGAGCGGCCTTCCGGTGCGCTTTTCTGAAGCTGGTCTCCCGTTCGACCAGGTCCGGGGCATGTTCATTACCCACCTTCACTCCGATCACTACTCGGACTACTTCAATTTCTTCATGCTCAATTGGACCAACTGGAATGCCGACGAACAAACCATCGAGTTGTTCGGGCCGGGCCGGGCGTCTGCTGGTGACCCGGATGGATCCCAGATTCCCGGGCTCCCTGATTACGAGGAAACTCCCCTGATCACCCCGGAGCTGCCCACCCCCGGGCTACGTGACATGACGGAGTTGTTCATCAAGGCCAATGCCTACGACATAAACGAACGCCTTCGTTCGACACGGCGAAAGAACGGACGCGCCCTTGACTTCACAGGCGTCTTCGGATCCCCCATGTTCAGAACCAACGACATCACTCTGCCCGTCGGCTCCAGCCTGACCAACCCCTCCCCGGCAGGAGACGGATTCCTGATTTACGAGGACGAGAAAGTTCGGGTCACTGCCACCCTCGTAGACCATCCCCCGGTATTCCCCGCCTTTGCGTTCCGGTTTGACACCTCGCAGGGATCTGTTGTCTTCAGTGGCGACACCAGCCCCTGCGCCAATCTTGTGGCGCTAGCACAGGGAGCAGACGTGCTCGTCAACGAGGTCATGGCCGTGGACCCAGCTATCGAGCGGTTCAAAGGGACCCACATCTACTCAACGATGGCCCGCCAGTTCCTCACTGCGCACACCCCTTTGGTAGGGAGGGAGCCCGGCGACGGACTGCCAGCCATTCCAGGTGTAGGAACAGTCGCAACACGGGCCAACGCTAAGGCACTCGTGCTGAACCACATTTATCCCGGCGACGGCACCGTGTCCGACAACGAGTTCTGGCAAGGAGCCAAGTCCGAATTTGAAGGCACCGTCGTCGTCGGCCGGGACCTGCTGTCGGTTGACGTATCCGAAATTGCCGTCGATCAGTCCGCCGAATGGCGAAAGTCGGTTGTCCTGCCTCTCAGCTGACAGAACCATTACAGCGAACCAAAGAACCGGGCGTGGCCCGCCTCGCCCCAAGAACCCCACGTCAGTCAAAAGCCGATCCTATAGATTCCCAGTTAGACATACGGCCAGCACAACCTTTCAGTGGAAGACGGCCGTCCGACCTTTCGGGATACGAGCTGATGAAGCTCACATCAAAGCGAGCACATCGCCCTTGTTCCCTGCTAAAGGGGACTCCTAATTCCAGGAGAAATACAATGAAAGATATGGCGTTCCAAGACCAGGCAACGGTTGGCGTCAAGAAGGCCGTTATTGCTCTGGCTTTCCTTGCGGTACTTACGGATGGTTTCGATACCGCGATATTAGCCATGCTCGTCCCACATCTCGCACCAGAGTGGGGCACCACCCCGGCTGCTTTCACCTACCCGCTGGTGCTGACCAACATAGGCGTTGTTGTCGGTTACCTCTCGTGCGGTGCCCTGTCCAAACTGATCGGGCAGAAGCGGCTGCTGGTTCTCGGCACTGCCGTCTTCGGCGTGGCAACCCTCCTCAGCGCAGCCACACTGCCGCTGGAATCGATGATGCTCTTGAGCATCACCCGTGCAATCACAGGTGTTGGCCTAGGAGTTGTCCTGCCTATGGCCGTTATCGTTGGCACCCAGAACGGGCCGGAGGGTAAGCGCCAACCACTCGCAGTTATGGTCACCATGGGACTGATCAGCGGGGCCACAGTGGCCGGCTTCGTCGGGGGCGCCCTAATTGAAGCCTTTGGTTCCGACGGAGTCCTCTGGATATCAGGCGTAGCCCCACTCGTTGTCGCCCTGCTCCTCCAGATCTTTGTACCGGCCACGTCTGACCGTACGGCCTCCTCCAAGGAGGGCGCACCCAAGACAGGAATAGTAGCCATTTTCGCCGGCGACCACCGCAACGCCACCCTGCTCCTATGGACAGCAACTTTCCTCATCTTTACAGTCACATACACCTTGAAGTCCTGGCTCCCGACTCTGTTCGGTGACTACGGCTTGTCCAAGACTGATGCAGGTTTGGGTCTGGCGTGGTACAGCCTCGGTGGCGTGGTGGCCGGATTGGCCCTTTTACCGCTGTGTGCAAAAATCGGCGCGGCTCGCGCCCTCGTTATGATGTCCACCATCGGCGCTCTCGCGACCGCTGCACTGGCGGTGCTTCCCGTGGAAACTCCGCTGCTCATGGCGATTACTCTCATCGCCGGAGCGGGTATTACGGCAGGATCGATCGGGCAAACGGCTATCGCCGTCGCCATCTACGAAGCCACCGTACGAACCACCGGTGTTGGCTGGTCGGCTGCCTGCGGCCGCATGGGATCGATCCTTGGCCCAACCGTCGGCGGCGCACTTCTGGCTCTTGCCTGGCCAGCGCAGGACATAGTCCTTCTCCTGGTCGCCCCGATCGTCATCACGACGATTTGCTGGCTCATTCTCCCGAAACTGTCTCACCGGGTAGGAAAAAATGGCGGATCGCTCCCCGTCACCACCGAACCCGTGAATCCGGCTGCACAGAGTCTCTAAGGACAGCAACGGGCCATCCCGCTCCCTGCAGGTGCGCCGCTCCGCCAACGCGGGGTGGCGTATCCGGTGTTATACCCATCCGCGGCTTCCGTAGCAAGCGCCCGACGTCGAACAAAGGAGCGCCTTGCACTGGGCCCTAGGGCAGTCACACTGCCCTAGGGGAAGACAGCACACCGATTTGTTGAGGCGCCACACCCGGTGCTAGACGGGGTTGGTTCGCGGGGCAACCTAGCGGGCTATGCTTGCCGAGGCTGGATCATTTGCTGCACCAATTCTGTCATCCATGGTCGATGTCCGCGGTGGAATACTATTCCTTCGGGCAGCCCCTGGACGAATGGGACGGAATTGGCAATGTCGATGGTGATGCGGCCACCGGCCATCGGTGCGTTTGCAATGTGCAGGTCGCCATAGGATTCCGGTAGGACTGGGTCCATCCAGAGGCCACCGCGGGAAACGTGCGGGTGGTAGCGCATCAGGCTCGTCACCAAGTGGATCGGTGTGGTCGCGGCCCAGGCCTGCGGCGAACAAGCCGTCGGGTAGGGGACGGGCTCGGCGAACTGGTCCCGGCCGAAGCCGCAGAAGAGTTCCGGCAGGCGACCGCCGGAATGTTCTGCGGCTTCCAAAAGGGCCGTCGAGATCCGCTGCGCCTCGGAGACAAAACCGTATCGCAGCAGGCCGCTCGTGATGAGCGCGTTGTCGTGCGGCCAGACCGAGCCGTTGTGGTAACTGGCGGGGTTGTAGGCCCCCATGTCACTTGCCAGGGTCCGAACGCCCCAGCCGCTGAACATTTCCGAAGACATCAGACGTTCGGCAACCATCGGCGCCTTGTCATCATCGATGATGCCGAACCATAGGCAATGGCCCATGTTGGAAGCACAAGCATCAACCTGGCGTTTCGTTCCATCCAGGGCGATGGCGTAGTAGCCCCGATCGGGCATCCAAAACTGCTCATTGAACCGCCTCTTGAGTTGGGCGGCGCGGTCGGCCAACTCCTTTGCCAAATCTTCTTCACCAGCGTCCAATGCCATCCAAGCACGGGCAATGTATGCGCCGTAGACGTACGCCTGCACCTCGCAGAGCGCAATAGGGGGATCGGCCAAGCGTCCGTCGGCGAAGTTGATGCCGTCCCAGGAGTCCTTCCAGCCTTGGTTAATTAGGCCTTGGTTGTTGAGGCGCTCATACTCGACAAAACCGTCGCCGTCTTTGTCGCCATAGTCTCGAATCCAGTCCAGTGCCCGGTCCGCGTGGGGCAGTAGGGCTGCAATGATATCGGCAGCGACTCCCCAGCGGCTTACAGCCCCGAGGAGGTGCACGAACAGTGGGGTGGCGTCGACGCTGCCGTAGTAGGCAGATTTCCCGCCCAATGCGAGCCTGCTGGAAACATCGAGCCTGACCTCGTGCAGGATTTTCCCGGGTTCCTCCTCACTCATCGGGTCCACCACCGTGCCCTGGCGATCTGCCAGCGTTTGCAGGGTGCCTAAGGCCAGGGAGGGATCCACGGTCAGCGCCATTTGAGAAGCCCAAAGCGAGTCCCGGCCGAACAAGGTCATGAACCAGGGCGCGCCCGCCGCCACGACCACGCGGTCCGGGTGGTTCGGGTCCTCGATGCGAAGGGATCCCAGGTCGTCGTAGCTCCGCCGCAGCGTCCGTTCGATGGAGCGGTTTTCCATCTGCAGCACCGGGATCTTGGCCACCCACTCCCGCCGGCGCCTGTCGCTCGGGGAGAGTTCATCCCGGTCACTATGGGCGAACGACGCCTCTTCAGCGATCTCCTCGAAGTCGGGCATCACAGTAAGGATCGTGCTCCACTGGCCGTGCGGCGCGACGGACGCCCGGTAAGTGAGGGACTCCGGCCTGACGTATGCCCCGGGAGCCTGCACGATCATGCCTCTCCGAACATCCTGCCACAGCGCTTGGATGCTTAGAGCTTCACCGTCCACTCGGCGTGTTTCGTCCCAGCGCCGCTGGATCCGTGCCTCTTTGACCTCAAAAAGATCTGCGAAATCCGCCTCAACCCTCAGGGAGATCACGCAGTCAGCCGGCTCTAAGGAGTAGTTGCGAACGGTAACCTGTTCCTGGATACCGAACCCCACTTCCCGCAGCCGCTCAACGATCAGAGGGCTGTCCGCATATCCATCGGACCGGGCAACACGACCAGCGAACAGCGCCCGGTAGGGTTCCTTCGTCTCCGCTGCCAGCGGCTCAAGAGGCTGTCCGTTGATCGTCAGGCTCCATTGGGAGAGGATGCGCGTGTCTTGGACGAAAAGTCCATGCGGATGTTCGGCCCGGATGTCCCCGTTCGGTAAAGAGATGCAGAAGGAGGACCCCTCGACCAAAGTAATGGTCCCGGCCCCCAGCGGCCCGGCGGCAGTGTCAGCGTTCCATCCAGCCATCTCCGCCCCTAACAAGGGACTGTAACCAACCTGCTTGGTTTTAAACATGGCTGGCGTTTGCGGGTGATCCTTCAACAGAGGCTACGCTTGCTTCCTTTTAGACGCCAGTGTTCACTTCCAGAAACGGACGCCGAACCTCGGCCTGGTCTTCCCCAAGGCAAGAGCTCAAGAAGGTGGCCAATCACGGATCCGCTTCGCGCTAACGCACCGGATCCGAAACGAGAAGACCGACCATGCTTCCGTCAGCGTTAGGGCAGCGCCCTTGGCATCCTTGTTTTGAGGTTGAGCGCACCCGCGATCTGAAGGCACTCAGGGTCTCGCCGGCAAGCACTGAGGAGACCCTCAGGGTCAGTCAGTCAAGTTAGCGTCTACCGCTGACTTGCCTGACGACGGCGAACCGGTTTGAAACGAGGGTAGCCCCTGACCGACAATGTGCTCGTTCACTTTCCACATCCTGTGAATAGCCTTATTCAACGCCTCGCAAAGATAGTCCGCAGGCAAGGCGAAAGGAGTTTATTTGAAAACTGGGCAGGGCGACGTCATGCATCCGCTAATGTTTGCCGCTGGTCGCGCCGCAGGGGGTGATCACTCGGAATCTCAACCAGCACGATGCGCACTCCGTCCGGGTCCATGATCCACATTTCCACCAACCCCCATGGCTCCTTCTGCGGCTCGCGTATCACTGCTACGCCAGCTGCAAGCAGTCGCTGGTGCTCGAGCTGCACGTCGCGAACCTGGATCCAGATCGCCACGGCGCCGCCTGGTGGATGGGCAGAATGTCCACTGACTTCGAGGAAACCGTTACCGAGGAAGAACACAAGGCCCAGCGCATCTTCGTTCCCAAATTCCCGGTAAATTGCCAGGCCCAGCGTGTCTCGGTAGAAACGGTGGCTGCGCTCAAGGTCGGACGGACAAAGCAGGATGCGGCTTGCAAGGACTTCCATGGTTTCCATCTTGCCCTCGAAGGCCTGAGCTTTGACGGCAGCACGCCGGTGAATTCTGTGTCAAAACCGACTCCAGCTGCCTTAGGCTTAGACAGTTCGTGCCTTCGGGCAGGCTTGTCACAGGTACCCCTAGACCTCGTGGGCAAGCCGGCGTTCGCTAGCTGTCAGGTGCCTGGTAAGACTTTCCTCTGCAGGATTCACAATTGTCCTAGCAGTACGTTCAGAAGTGCTCGCCAGCTGGAGTAGATCGACCGCAAGTCCGCCCGAGGCGCCGACTCAACTCAGCCGGCCCCTTCGGGATACTCCCCCGCCTAACTTCAAGCGCCGATAATGTAGGTTCTGTAAAGCCAGCTGGCGCCGTCACTGGTTTTGGGCTTTCAACTAGGGCTGTCAGGCTACCTGCCGGAAAATGGATGTGCGCCGAACGGGCTAAAACCAGCCTTGGAGTTCGCCGCCGTCTTGCTGACGACACTATGCCGCGCGCCACGACGAGCAGTCATCCGCTAAGTCTTTGGGCATCAGGGCGGCGGAACGTCGATCAAACCCTCGAAAAATACGGGCTCGATGAACCGTAGGGCACGGAATTGGCCAGATGGTTCTGCCAATCCATATCGAGCTGCCGGCCGGGCAGATCCGCCGCGTCAACGCCCCATCATGACCACAAGGGCGGTTTAGGGGCTTCTTTACCGGAAGCCCCTATTTGGACCGAATCAGGTCAAGCAGAGCCGGCAGCCTTGTAACGCCATCCTCTGCCATGAAGTGTCTTGCTCCCGGGTAGACCTGCAGACGTGCGCTTAGACGTCGGGCCAGTTCATCGGATGCTTCCGGCGGCACGAAAGGATCCGTGTCGGAGCGAAATACTGTTCGTTCCCGAATGCTCGTTGCCACCCGCTCAACGGCAACGTCAGTTGCGAGGAAACCATCGAGTTCCGGCAAGGCTTCCAGTGGTTCAGTGAACCCGGCGACCAAGACGAGACCACCCAGCTCCCAAGGTTCCGGCTGTGTCTCGAGTACCCGTAGGACGGTGACCACGCCGAGGGAATGTGCTACAACCACTGTTGTCGCATCGGGCACTCCTAGTGCCGTGCTGACTGCGTTCTCCCAAGCTGCTTTGCCAGGATCGTCCGGGTCGGGGAGTGGAACGACTATGACTCCTATGCCCTCAGCTTCAAGGGCGCTTTGAAGCCAGGGGAACCAGTTTGCATCCGGAGACGATTGATATCCGTGAACGATGACGACGCGCTGGACGGGTCGAACCGGGACATTATTGGCTGGGGCCTTCATAGGCAAAGACTCTAGAGGTTCAGCTGGCATCCCAGTTATCCGCGGGCGAGTACCGCCACCGTACGCCCGCGTCGCGTAAGGCCCCGGGCCTTAAATTGCGCTGTTTTTCCATTCGAAGGTGACGGTACACGCCCTTACCCCTCAGGCCGTGACCGTACTGCGCTTGGCGGGTGGCGGAATGCATCTGCTGTCAGGGCGCATGGTCCCGGTCCTCGTCGTTAATGAAAACCTGCACCGCCACGACGTGGGCTTCTGTCAGGCCCTCCTCAGGGTTAGGCTTCTCCAGCAGGACGGGTTGGTGGTGCTGGTGAGCCCAGTCGTGCACGTCAGCCTCCAGTGCATCGTCGATCCACACAATGGCGTCCCAGTCAGCGCCGCCTTCGGCCTCCATCTTGTTCAACCACCTGGATACTGACCCCAGCTTTGGCGTCTGCTGGTCCTCATCGTCCGGCTCCGGCATGATCTCCACGCGCAGCGGTTTCACCTCAAGCTGCAGCTGCGCTTCGAGGCTGTCCACAAGATCCTCATTTGACGTCGATACCCACGCGAGCCTCCCTTTGGTGGCGAGCCGACGCACCAGGGCAACCTTTAAATCCGAGAGCTGCACATTCTTCCCATCAGACTCGTCACCCGGCTGAAGCTTGGGGTTGAGCACGCCGTTGATGTCGAGGAGGATGATCGGCTTCATGACCGAGACCATAGCCGCTCCGCAGACAGGAGGGTAGTCTTTTACGTTCTACTTTGCCCGTTCTCTGGGGCGGATGCCGCCACTACGGGGTTTTACGCCGGTCACTCACCTAACCATTTCTATCGGCGATAACGGATCTTCCGTCAAGCTATGGCCCCTCCGGCTGTTGTGCGGCCACGACGTAGGCAGGGGAGAGGCTCAGTCCAGCTTGGCGTGGCGCAGGTACTGGTAGACGGTCTCCCTGTTGATCCCGTAGTCACGGGAAAGGACAGCTTTCGGCACACCGCTGTCGGCGCGCTGGACGAGTTGGGCGGCTCGTTCGGGTTTGAGGGTCTTTTTCCGTCCGTTGTAGGCTCCGCTTGGCCAGAACGATGCCTTCGCGTTGGCGTTGCCTGATGAGACATCGTTCGAATTCAGCGAAGGCGCCCATGACGGGGAGCATCAGGTTGGCCATGGGGGAGTCCTCGCCGGTAAAAACCAGGCTCTCTTTGACGAACTACACCCGGACACCCTTGCGAGTTATGCCCTGGACCAGAGCCCGTAGGTACGCACAACAACGGTGTCCCCATCGCGGGCAAACCGCAGCAGTTCCGTGAGCTGTGCCTGGCGGTGTCCCTGCCAGAGGCTTCGTCCGTGAAGATCCGTCCAGAATCTGGCCTTCACTGGGCCCGTTGCCGGTGCTCTATGAGCACCTACACTGGCGTTTCTCGTTCTGGTCCAGCGTGCTCACCCGCACGTATTCAACCTGAGGGGTTTTCCTTAGGGGTTCCGTCCGGGTCCTCCGTTATGTTGGGTTCTTCCGTCGGTTTCGTAGCCGGGTTCTCGGTTCGGGGATCTTTGGCCTCGCCGGGGGGGTGTTGTCCAGTTCCAGGATCGCTCATGATGTTCCTCCAGTGATTCTTATGCCGGTCCGTTGTCATGATGCCACCACAAAAGCATGTGCAACAGGGTCGAGGGTCGACGATGACGGTCGGCGGATTCAAACGGTCATCACAACACCTTTTGTCCTGGTGCTGCGTCTCCTCGCCGGCGAGCTGGACGGGCGTTTCCTTGCGCCGGTTTTCGGTTTATCGCCCGCCGGAGCTAACGCCTAGGCTGGCGGGCCTTCGTCGTGGTCATGCAGAGCTGTTTACGGGGCATTGTGGGGACAAAAAAGCTGACCGGCTTGTGCCGGCCAGCTTCTTTACAACCGCTTAGAGCGGCTGGATGTTCTCCGCCTGCGGACCCTTAGGGCCCTGGGTGACGTCGAACTGAACCTTCTGGTTCTCGTCGAGGGAGCGGTAACCGCTGGAGGCGATTGCCGAAAAGTGTGCGAACACGTCAGCACTTCCGTCGTCGGGGGCGATGAAACCGAAGCCCTTTTCGGCGTTGAACCACTTGACTGTACCTGTTGCCATGCTTGTTTCCTTCACGGGTCGCGGGCCGGATCCGCTTGTCGGATTGCCGTCCCCGCCACTCACACCATGAGCCTATGTGGCAGCAGTGGGGGCGGGCAAGACAGTGGCCAAAGGCTGGACGCCAGGAGGACGGTTACACGAGGTTGCGGCAACCTGACTTCGTAGCCGGCGCCCAGTCCGCCCTCCGGGAGGCGACACGACGGGCCTGTTGCCCCGTTGCAAGACCACCGGTGAGAGTGCGTCGTTGCCTCATGTGGAAAATTTCCGCGAAGCGCCATCACGCGGAGCTTTTTGAACTGGGCTGTTAATCGCGGTTTTGCGGCAGCGACAATCCATGGGGGATCAGTGGAAGCGGCGTGGAGCCGGTGGCGGCTGGGGGTGGCAATCGCCGTCTCAGACGAACGCTCTCGCCGCCGACTCGCTTATGACGCTATTGCGCAAAGTTGAGAGATACACGAGTAATCCGTACGTGTTTCCTGAATCAGGAATACCCGCTGGTTATCGCTCGACGGGGAGGCAAGGCATTCGTACGCCGCCGCTGCCGTCCGGCACGGCTGGTCCCGGAACGTCTTCATGAACATGATCATGAACAAAACGTTAGAACGCACAGGTGCGGCGCCCTCAAACTTTGTGCAACACCTCGTTGCACCGGACTCAGAGCTCGCCCAGCAGGTCGCAAAGGACCCCTACAACTTCGAATTCCTCGGCCTCTCCGGCGAAGTCGCTGAACGAGAACTCGAAAACGCCCTTACCAGCAGAATCACGGAAACCCTCCGCGAGCTGGGCCCTGGCTTCTCCTTCGTCGGCCGCCAAGTCCACTTCGACGTCAACGGTGACGACTTCTACGTCGATCTCCTGTTCTTCCACATCGAACAATCCCGCTACGTCGTCATTGAACTCAAGACGGGTAAGTTCCAGCCCGAATACGCTGGCAAACTCAACTTCTTGTCAGGTTGGGGTGTGCACATTCTTGACGCCTATTAGCGGGGGGGAAAAGGTGAGGGCATGGCACAGTCAGCGCAGGATGAGGTTCCTTCCACTGCAGTGAAAGCCACCGTCGGCTTCTGGATGCCATCTGGGTGAGCTCCGGGGTTCGACAGTTCGTTAGAACAGTACATACCGTGCTCCAGTACAACAAGAACCGGAATCTTCTCCCCATGCCATTTCCTAGAATGAAGGTGCTGACAGTCAACCTGCAGTCTCGAGGTAGGGATGAGTGGCAACAAGTTCCAAGAGTGCAGCCAGTGCTGCGCGTGTACGGGTCAGCCGTTTAAGTTCTCGCGGCACTGCCATCCAGTACGTTCTTTGAAGATGCACCGCCTCAGGCAGGATTCTGACGAGACCATTGTCCGTTTTTAAGGCGACCGCAAGACCGGTTCCTGCTGTTACCCATTGGCCCGTGATGATGTTGGTTTGTATCACGGGGCGAAGTCCTGGAAGTACCTCATCTAAGAATCTGAGATCATCAGGCAGGCGGCCAACTGTGTCGAGCCCGCTATTCCGGATGCGTGGTGCCGATTGCTATGAGCATTCCCTCCGCTGTGGCGGTGTGGCCACCCCTAATTTCGATGGAAATGCCGGTGCCGCTGCCGTGGACGCTGGTGGTTTGGTCAAGGAGCAGGGTCACGCCCTGCCCTTGTTGGTCGCCAGGGAAATGGCCACAGCTTTCGCCGGCTTGGGCGCGGTGACCCTGATTGCCCGGCGGCTCCTTTGCAGTATGAACCATCCGCCGCACGCCTCCGGCGATGATGGCTAGACTCTCCGACCTCAATGTCGGGCAGGAACGAGCCTGAACCGGTGGCACGGCATAGGTGTCCCGGGCGGTGATTTCAGTTGTTGCACCGTCTGCTGCGGTGACGGTGCCGTCTCGTTCCGGCACATGATGAGTAGACTCGGGTCCATCAAAGGACTCCTGGGCACAGGTGTATCAGCGTCCCAGGCCACGTCCGGCACGCACTAAATCAGACTCTACTCAGGAGGTCTCGACTCTTCTTCCGTGAGGGACATCAGGCTTCGCCTGATGAAAGCAAGGATGACGCTTGGCCAGGCATCCGGTCGAGGTTCTCCGCCGATGTGAGTGGAGTAGTAGTAGCCGAACAGTAGGTTGATGACCAGGTCTTCGTTGGTCGATGACGGAAGTTGGCCACTAGCAATGCCCTGTCTGATGATCTTTCGGAGCCGGTCGCGTCTGGTCTTTGTCACGTGGAGGCGGTATTGCGCGATCAATTCCGGCCACTGTTCCTCGTACGAGAGCAGCGTGCTGGTAATGGCCATTCCGTGGCCTCGGTCGACGGCCCGTTCAAAGAGGACGAGCTCTGTGTGCAGCCCTTCCCAAACATCCGTGGTCGTCGTAGGTGGATCGTTGATCACTATGGTGGCAATGGCTGCCGTCGCAAGCTCGATTTTCGTCGGCCAGCGACGGTAGATGGTCGGTTTGCTTACGCCAGCTTCGGCAGCGACCGCTTCCATGCTCATGCCGGCAAACCCACTTGCTCTCAGCACGTCGACGGTAGCGCGAAGAATTTTTTCGTCCACGCCTGCATCGCGCGGTCGTCCCCTGCCCCGGTCGATGTCTACCGGCGAGAAGTCACTGGAATTGCTTGACGACGTCTTAGCCATCCACCTATTGTAGCTAATAGATTTACGAAACGTGTTAGTATCGATAATAGAAAGGAAGCCATGATCAACGTGCCTTCCCAGCGGTCTCACGCCACATACAAATCGATCGTGACATCGGGTCTATCTGAGCGAGACGTCTATCGGCTGTCGACCGGCATTGTTGTACCCCGACCGATAGCCTGGATCACTACGCGCAACGAATACGGGGGAGTGAACCTCGCACCTTTCAGCGCATTCGTCATCATTGCCAACGACCCGTTGATGATCGGGGTCACTATTGGCCGGCGGGGCGCAGTCCTCAAGGACACTGCGCGAAACATCCTGCGCACAGGCCAGTTCGTCATCAACTCTCCTCACATCTCTCAAGCTGAGCTTGTGCATATGAGCGCCGAAGAGGTTTCAAGCAATGTAAGTGAAGTCGAGGCGCTTGGCTTAACGACCATTCCGAGCCACGAAATTGATGTGCCTCGGTTGGCTGACGTATCTGTTGCCATGGAGTGCGAGTTCGTTGAATCGATCGAGTTTGGGAGGGCGAAGACCGAGTTCTTCGTCGGGGAAGTGAAGGTCGTACACGTCAAGGAGGGGCTGCTGGACAATGGAAAGATCGACACGGCTGCCCTCGAGCCACTCGGGCGCGTGGCCGGTCCACGCTATGCCGGTATAGGTTCGGTTACAACGTTTAGCGGCCTTCAACACACACTGCACACCGAGGGCGGCGGTGACTGACCTCGGCGAAGTTGCAACGCCGGGCACCTGCATCCGGAGGACCAGGGCTGACATCTGTCAGGTTTCCTTGTGCCCTTACTGGACGAGACTCGAGTTGGAGGTCACGCCTCCGGACTTATCAATTATGGCTATACAAGAGACCGTGTTCGATTTGGCCAATTTTAAGCAGGCCCAGCGTTCCAGCAACTAAAAGATGCTAGTAGTTCGACATCGAGTACCACTCCTACAGGGTTGCTGTCGCAACGCAGAAACTAGCTGCCGAGCACAACTCCTATACCGAGTATTCCCAGCACTACTCCGGCGACGGCTGTCCACAATACTGGGGATATTTCGGCGTTGACCTTCTCCTGCAAGATGCCATAAGAGCTGCTGCGGTACCGACGGCGCTGCGTGAGGTAGATGGCAGCGGCGGCAGTTGCAGCCACTGCGAACAATGTCAGGATGGGCAGTCCGTGATGAGGAAGCCAGCGGAGGAAGATGGCGCTGACAGTCACTAGGGCCAGCATGGTTCTGCCCCAGGCGAGAGTGGTACGTTCCGGTTGCAGACCAGCATCCTGGTGGATGCGATCGGGCGGCCGATTGGGCGTCATGCGTTCACCGCCAAAGGATGACGACCAGTACGACGGCGGCGGCCAGTGCACCCGCTGTAGCCAGCAGCGGAACAATCAGCGGAAGCGGAAGGGGCGCTTTGTGGCGCATGCTGCGCTCCACCTGCAGCCACCGCACAGCCGATCCCGCGCTCAACATCATCCCCAGCAGAAGCAGAAGGACCGCCAGGCCCTTGCGGACGGGCTCAATGAACAGGTCTGCCGTGAACGCCTCAATAGCAATACCCCCTGCCAGGAGGGCAAGCGATGTGCGGATCCAAGCCAGAAACGTCCGCTCATTAGCAAGCGTAAGGCGAGGGTCCGGCTCGGATCCGCCTGGAAGCAGCCACTCGGCGATCTTCCCGCGTGAGGGAGGAACGGGACCGGCGCCCTTCGTGATGTCACTGGACACGGGCAGTCCGCCGCCTTTCAAATCCACGCTTGATGCTGGAGGGGGTCAGGTGTATGGAGCTTCTGGCTGCCAAGTAGGTAGCGGTTGCAGTAGGAGTCATGACAAAAATAGCACCCACCCCGCCTGACCCGGCCCCTTGAATATGTCAACGGAATTCAGGACCACTAGGACGGTCGGATCCAGGACCACGAGGCCTCCGGCACACGGCGGGGTAAAGGGTCCTGCGATGACTCGACGCAACGTCGGACTCTTACGAACGGATTGTCCTTACTGGGTTTGGCCATCAAGTGCGCCGGCACGCGCGACCAACGGTCCGTGACCGCTGTGGCAGAATCGGCTTTGTCAGGGTTAGTCCCTAACGGGTGCATACATGGTGGCCGATCGGAGGACCCGCGTTGACAGAAGGTTTGGACGACAGTCGGCCACGCGCATCCATTAAAGATGTAGCCTCAGCGGTCGGCGTGCACGTCTCGACGGTGTCCAGGGCGCTGCGACGCGATCCGGAGTACCGGATCTCGCCTGAAACGATTGAGCGCATCGAAACCGCTGCGAAGCAACTTGGTTATCGACCTGATCCTGTCGCGGCGGGTATGCGGACAAAGCGCACCGGGGTGATTGGTGCCCTGGTTCCGCGGCTCAGCGATCCAGTGCTCGCGACCGTCTACGAGAGCATCGAGACAACCGCTTCGGAATTTGGTTATCAGGCCCTGGTTTCTACGACACACGACGATCCCCGCATACGCGCGCAGAAGCTCGCGCTCCTGCGCGATCGCCGGGTCGACGGCGTGATTGTTGCCGACATCCGTCGACAGTCCGGCGACCTCCGGGCGCTAGAGCGCTGCGGTATACCGTTTGTTCTGGTAAGTCGGCGGAGTGGTGACGCTCCAGCGGTTACCGGTGACGACTACAGGGGCGGGTATCTTGCGGGTCAACACCTGGCAGCCATGGGGCATACGCGAGTGGCAATTATCGGTGGGCCTGCGTTCGCTAGCACGGCTTGGGGGCGAGTAGCGGGTTGTCAGGCTGCACTCCGAGACGCTGGGATCTCGGTCCCAACGGCTTACACGGTTCGCACCACTTTCGATGCTATCGGCGGCGTCGAAGCCACGCGCAAGCTGTTGGCGCTGCGGGACCGGCCGACCGCCCTGTTCGCCGGGGATGACTACGTAGCTATCGGCGCCATGGGTGCCATGCAGCAGCACGGTTTGCTGCCAGGTCGAGACCTGGCGATTGTTGGATTCAATGACATTTCCGTTTCTGCCTCGCTGCCGGTTCCACTGACGACCGTTAGATCGGACCTTGTCGAGATGGGCGCTGGGGCCATTCGGTCGTTGTTGAAAGTGATGGGCGGTGAGGATGCCCTAAACATTCGCATCCCGACAGAGCTTGTCGTTCGGAGTTCATCTGAGGGTCAGGCGTCCGAGAGTCCACTAGTTTGTGCTGACCGGGCACGCTAGACGCACAATGTAGGCGGCTCTGGGGGTCCGTTCGGACTCGCGTGCGTCTGGAGCGCCACCGTAATCGGGGCCAAGCCTCCTCGTGTGCCCGCATTCGCCTAACTCCCGGTCACCTGGTCCGGGAGTTAGATCATCACCCAAGCCGTGACTTCATCGAACAGGTTCTGTCCACATGGCGATGCCGCGGAACCATGACGGCCGTAAATTTTGTGCAACTCAACTATGGACTTTCCCGACAGGGGGGACTTACAGTTAATGCAACCGATTTCGCAGCTGAAGCAAATGCTGCTTAGGAGGCACAGATGACCGGCTTAACCGAGAGTTCAAAGTGGCACTGCGGAAGCGGCTGCGACGTCTGTGGCCCTAGCAGCGGCGGTGGAGTCCAAGCCTAAGGTGCACCTGCGCGGCCGCTCAGCGACTATCGCGGAGCACGCCGCCTTAGGGGGCAAAATCTTCTCCAACCCTGGCGCATGAAACCCGACCGCGTCAGGCCACGCATATCTCGGGTGACCCTCTAGCGCGGCTCAGAAGCCAGCGCACGACCCCCAACCACAAGAGAGGTACTCGCTATGGATGGTCGGAAACCGACTTCTTCACGTCCCTTGACTCCCGGCGGCATTGCCGTTGCGTCAATGGTCGGCACCACGATCGAGTGGTATGACTTCTACGTATTCGGCATTATGGCGGCGATTTTTTTCGGTCCGTTGTTCTTCCCTAACCACGATCCGGTAACAGGCTTCTTGTTCTCTGTTGCAACGATCGGGGTCGCCTACCTGGCCCGCCCCCTCGGAGCGATGATCTTCTCCCACTACGGAGATAAGTTTGGGCGCAGAAATACCTTGATGACTTCCCTCCTTCTTATGGGTGTAGCCACCTTCGGGGTGGGCCTGCTCCCTACTTACAACAGCATCGGTATTTGGGCTCCGATCCTCTTGGTCGCGCTGCGCTTCGTGCAGGGGCTGTCAGCAGGTGGCGAATATGGCGGGGCGGTTCTCCTTGCCGTTGAGAAGGCGCCAGCCAACCGCCGCGCCTACTACGGCTCCGCTCCCTCCGCTGGCGTTCAGCTGGGCAATTTGATCGCGGCGTGCGCGATTCTGGCAGTCCAGCAGATGCCGGACGAGGCGTTCAACTCATACGGATGGCGTATCCCGTTCCTCCTGAGCATCGTGCCACTCGCCATCGGCCTATTCGTGCGCATGCGGATCAGTGAGACGGAGGAGTTCGTCCACGCGAAGGGACACGTTGAGGCGCCTCCGAAGCTGCCCCTGTTCGTGGTGCTCCGCGAGCACTGGCGTGTCGTGATTGTCTCGGTTGGCTTCATCTTCTTCACACACGCCGGCTACATCATCTTCGCCTTTCTGCCGGGCTACGCCACGAACGTCCTCGGCATGGACGCGCAGTGGTCGACAATCGGGCTCATCATCGCTGGCGTCGTCGGTCTGGTGACACTCGCGGTGGTTGCGCCGAGAGTGGATGGGAGGGACCGTCGGGCGTTCACGGGAGCAGGCGGCTTGCTCGTCGCGCTCTACGCCTTTCCGGCGTTCTTCCTTGTCATTCACCTGGGTGTGGCGGGCTTCATCATCGCTTTGGTGCTGGGGTTCATGATGTTGTCGATCCACAATGCCGCACTGCCCTCCCTGTTGGCCGACCAGTATCCGGTGCTTGTCCGCTACACCGGTATCTCGCTGAGCTATTCGCTCTCTGCGATCATCGGCGCCGGTCTCATGCCGGTTCTGGTCAGCTACTGGGTGAAGGAGGCAGGCCACTTCTGGCCGGCGGCTTTGTTCCTAACGGTTGGAGGCCTCATCACGGTTGCGGGCAGCTGTTTCGCGAGGCGCAATGCCACAACGGCTATACCTGGAGCCGAGCCGCACGCGCAGGTTGTGGAGGCCAAGCCCTAGGGGGACCTGCATGGCCGCTCCGCGTCACAGCGGAGCGGCCGACCAGAAACATCTCGAAGCAACATAACCCGGATGCGGCGCTCCTTCCGAAGGAACCGAAGCGCCGTGTCCCCTTGAGGAGAGAGGCGGATACGCCATGCAGAAGACAATTGACACCGGGATTTTCATCCCGGTTGGCAATCACGGGTGGATTACGTCGGTGAACGCACCGGCAGCTGAGACGGGGGAGTACGAGCGCGTGCGCCAGATCGTCCTTGGAGCAGAAGCACTGGGATTCGACTTTGCACTGAGTCCAGCAATCTGGCGGGGACGCAAGGGTCCCTCGAAGCACTGGATGCACGTGCTGGAGTCATTAACGACGTCGGCTGCCCTCTTGGAGGCAACGAGCCGGATCAGAGTGTTCAGCACCGTTCACATGACCATCTACCCGCCCGCGACGATTGCAAAGATGATCGCGACCCTCGACCAAATCGGTCCGGGGCGGGTTGGATTGAACCTGGTCACAGGGTCCAGCCGGCTGGACTTGGCTCATCTTGGGCTATGGAACGACGAACTCGACCACGACCGCCGATATGACCTTGCCGATGAGTGGATCCAGCTAGCGAAAAAGTTCTGGACCGACGAGGTCATCGACCACAAGGGGGAGTTCTTCCACACCGAGGAAGGACACATGGGCCCCAAGCCCTCCCGCATGCCGGAGCTGGTGAACGCCGGCGCTTCGCCGCGTGGTTTCCGGTTCGCCGCGGACAACTGCGACATCGCCTTCTTCCCCGCCAGCGACGATCCCAAGTCGATCGAGACAGCCAAACGTGGCAAGGAAATGGCGCGCGAGTACGGGAACCCCGATTTGAAGAGTTACGGGCTCGTGACGCTCATCCCTGGTGCCACGGATGACGAGGCGCAGGCACGATTGGATTCCTTCAACGAAGGCGTTGACCTGGAGGCGTTGGAAGACGTTGCCGCGGGCTATCAAGAGAACAAAAGCTTCAAAGATCTCAGCTCGTCGTCCTTGACCTTGACGGGTGGCGATGCGAGGAGGTCGGTCCCGCCGGGCGAGCTTGTCGGCTCGTACGAGACATTGGCCCGCCGCCTCGCGACCACCATCATCGAGAGCGACCTCGATGGCTTGATGGTCCGGGTCCCTGACTTCGTCACGGACCTTGAGGCGATTGCGATGAAGACCCTGCCCCTTCTTGCGAACTACGGTGTCGAATGCCGGGTGGGTAAGCCCAGCTGATCCAGGCACGGCAGGGTCCCGCACCAGCGGGTCCGGTCGAGTGACCACGACCAATTGGCTGCCGCGCTCATTCACGGCAGCACCTCCTTCTCGAAGGGGGTCTCAAAAGAAGGGTTCAGTTCATGCCCAATTCGTACGACGCAATTGTGGTCGGCGCTGGGTTTGCGGGCGCGGTCGCGGCACGCGAACTGCGTGCCGCGGGCTTGGCGACGCTGGTCCTCGAGGCGCGTGAGCGCGTCGGGGGCCGGGCGTTTCACCGCAAATTTACCGGGGTGGACGCGCACATCGAGATGGGGGGCCACTCGTTCCTCCCTCGGCACCAGAACATGGTCCGTGAAATGGAGCGGTATGGACTAGGACCCTTGAACCGGCCAACACCGCAGGAATACGTGTGGTCTTTGGGCGGCACCCGCCGCACAAGCGGTTTCCCGATCCCCATGGAGGAGGGGGCGGATGCCGCCAGGGTGCTCGCACTCATCCGGGAGGCCTCCTTCCGTGTGGTGCCAAACGTGCCGCACGACCAGCAGCCAATCCGCGATCTTGATGTGTCATTCGGTGAGTTCGTCGACCGGATGCAGCCCCCGCCGGTGACACGCGATCTTCTCCTAACTTGGGCATCGCTTTACACCGGCACGGAGGCCGACGCCACATCGGTTCTATGGCACCTGCACAGCATTGCCATGCATGGACACAACCCGGTGGCGCTCGCTCCGGCCAGCAAAATTGCTTCCGGGACGCAGAGCCTCGTAACTGCAATCATCGAGGACGGTGATGCCGAGATTCGGCTGTCCACGCCGGTGAGCAGGATCGCCCAGGACGCGCACAGCGTCACGGTGACGACCAAAAGCGGTGTCGAGTTCACCGCCAGCCGCGCGGTGATCGCGTTGCCGGTCAACGTCTTGGCCGACATCGATTTCATACCCCGACTCAACGAAGGCAAACGCGCGATAGCTGCGGAGCGCCACTCCGGTCAGTGCATAAAGGTCTACGCACTCGTCGAGAACCTGCCGAAACCGGTCATGGCCGCAGGCTGGGGCGTAGGAAACATGACCTGGTTTTCGACAGATCAGCTCCTCCCCGAGGGCAATCTGCTCCTCGGCTTTGGCTACCCACGTCCCGGCTTCCGTCCGACCGAAATCGCCGATGTACAAGCAGCGCTAGACGTCTACGTCAAGGGTGCCCGGGTCGTGGCTGTTGACAGCCACGACTGGGCCGGGGACCCCTATGCCCAGGGCACGTGGATGACGCCGCGCCCTGGCCAGCTCACCCGACTCATGTCTTCGCTGTCCGCTTCCGAAGGACGCCTCCACTTCGCTGGCGCCGACATCGCAACGGGGTGGTTCACGGCTATGGAGGGTGCGCTAGAGACAGGACGGCAAGCGGCTTATGAGTTACACGCTCGCCTTCGTTCCGAGAACGTGAGCGTGCCGAAGTGAACCACGACAACGAAGGGAACCCATTGATGTCCGATTTGACCGTCGACGGTACGAGCATCCGCGTAGACGTCCCAGGGGCCACAGTCCTCGAAGTACTCCGCGCGAACGGCTTCACGGGACCGAAACGGGCCTGCGGGCGGGGGGAATGCGGTGCGTGCACCGTGCTCGTCGGTGATCGACCCGTCATGGCATGCGTCCTGCTCTCCCAGCTGGTGAACGAACCCGTGACAACGGTGGCCGGGCTGGGAGATGAGGGCAAGGACCTGCGGGAAGCATTCGCTGACCATGCAGCGTTCCAATGCGGGTTCTGCACCCCCGGGCAGATCATGCGAGCAACGGCGTTGCTGCGCGACAAGGGCTGCAGTAGCCGGAGCGAGGTCACCCAGGCCATGGCAGGGAACGTGTGCCGCTGCACTGGCTACGTGCAGATCGTCGATGCCGTATGCGCGGTGGCCGCAGTGCGCCACGGGCAGGGTGAGGAGACCAAATGACAGTCGTGGGAAGATCCGTCAGACCGCTTGACTGGGAAGCCAAGACTTCGGGCACCGCACAATACGTGGCCGACGTGCAGCCCGAGGGCATGCTCGTCGCACGAGTCCTGCGGTCCCCTTTTCCGCACGCCAGGATTCGACGCCTCGACGTGCGGGCTGCCGAGCGGGTCCCAGGCGTACGTGCGGTAATCACGGCGGCCGACTTCCCCGAAGGCATGCTCTACAAGCACATGGGGGAGCCAATGTCGGACCGGCCACCGCTCGCGGTGGACCGGGTCCTATACGTCGGCCAGGAGGTCGCCGCGGTTGCTGCTGACACAGCCGAAGCGGCGGAGGAGGCCCTGCGCCGGATTGTGGTTCGATACCGGCGGCTGCCCGGGGTTCTGACCGTGTCCAAGGCGTTGGGGCGCACGGCGCGCAAACTCCACGAGCGGACCAGCGCAACCAACGTGTCGGTTGAATCCGCCGGCACGTTTGGCGACCTGCAGTCAGCACTGGCTAACAGTGCCACCTCCGTTGCCGGCACCTACCGCTATCCACGCATTTCTCATGCACCCATGGAGCCGAACTCGACGCTCGCGTGGTGGCATGACGAGCGGCTGGAGCTCTGGACGTCGTCCCAAGCCCCCTACTGGATCCAGCACGAGGTGGCACGGGTTTGCGGCCTCGAGCCGGAGCAAGTGGTCTGCAGGGATGTGGCAATCGGCGGCAGCTTTGGCTCGAAGTCGAAGGTATCGGAGCACGAGGCACTGGCCGCAATGTTGTCGATCAAGGCCGGCAGCCCCGTCCAGCTCTTGTACAGCCGCACAGAGGAGTTCGCCAACACCAAACCGCGGCACGAGTTCACGACTACGGTTCGTGCGCACGCCGATAAGGACGGGCGGATGTGCCTCTTCGATGCTGACATTGACGTCGATAATGGCGCCTATAATCACTACGGTGCTGGTGTGATGGCCGCGGGCATCAAGCACTTCGGTCTGATGTACCGTCCCGACGCGGCACGGTGGCGGGCGAGACTGGTTGACACGAACCTCACTCCGGGCGGCCAGTTCCGTGGCTTCGGACAAACGCAGACCACCCTTGCCCTTGAGTGTGCAGTCGACGAACTCGCAGAGCGGTGCGGTGCCGACCCGCTCGACTTTCGGATTGCCAACGCCAGCACCGCAGACAGCGAGACGCTCTCCGGCGCAAAGGTGGGTTCCAACCGCCTCGTCGACTGCCTGCAGACGGTTCGCGAGCTCATTGGCTGGGACGAGAAGAAGGTCGCTCGTTCTCCCTGGCGCGGCGTCGGTGTTGCTGCCGGTGTTCATTCGAGCGGCGCGTACGCTTTCCCCGGCAGCAACGTGAGCGCCGCCGGGCTCGAAGTGACCAGCACCGGGGAGGTGATCGTCCGATTCGGTGGCGCAGACGCCGGGACCGGGCAGCGAACCATCCTCGGCCAGATCGCAGCTGAGGTGCTGGGGCTGGACGTCGAAGCGGTACGGGTCATCATGAGCGATCGTGACGAGACGCCTCCGGACATGGGCGCTTGGGGGTCACGAGGCACTCACATGGGTGGGCAGGCGACGCGAAACGCTGCCGAGGCCCTCGCAGCTCGTCTTCGGGAGCTGGGGGCAGAGAAATTGGGGACGTCCGACGTTCGCCTGCGAGCGGGACGAGTGGAGTCCTCTGACGATGCGGTCGACATCGGTGACCTGGTAAGCCTGGCCCCTGAGGCGGTCGACGGTAGCCTTCGAATTGACCTCGACTATGTCGAGGAACGTATGCAGCCCTCTTTCACCGGGCTCGCCCGTCCGAACGTCTCTGCCTCCTACGCCTTCGCCGCGCACGCGGTCGAGGTGGAGGTTGACCCGGATACCGGGGTTCTCACCGTCCTCGACTATGTCGCGGCACACGACATTGGCCGTGCCATCCACCCCGCTCTGGCTAAGGGACAGATCATCGGGGGGGTGGTCCAAGGTCTCGGCCCGGTCCTGGGTGAACGCATCATCCACGAAGGAGGCCGCGTCGTGAACCCCTCCTATGTTCACTATCCGCTGCCGCGGTCAACGACAGTGCCCTCGATCCGCGCCGAACTGGTGGAAGGTCCCGAACCGGCAGGTCCGTTCGACGCCAAGAGCGTCAGCGAGATCGCCATCCTTCCGCCGGCACCAGCGCTGCTCAATGCCGTCTACGACGCGACAGGCATTAGGTTCCGGAGTCTGCCGCTCACCCCGGATGTCATTCTCTCTGCGTTACGGCAGCGCGATGGCAAGAGCCGTCGCCGGTACCACCTTCTCCGGCGCCCGTCGCGGTGGCAGATTGAACTGTTCCGGCGGCTCTACCCCATAGGGCTTCATGTGCTGCTTGATCGGGTTGGCACTCGCTTCGCACGCAAGGCGAGGCCACAACCCATCCAGTCGGTCCTCACCCCGAGCGATGTGGCTGACGCGCTGGAGGCTCTCGAATCCAAGGACGCCACCATCATCGGTGGCGCCACGGATGTGCTGGTACAACGCGATCAAGGGCTGACCTATCCAGCGACCCTGGTCGCGACGTCCAGGATCCCGACCCTGCGCGTGATCGACCAAGGTGATAGTCACGTTCGTATAGGTTCGGCCATCACCCTCGAGGAGCTTGCCGACTGGTCCCGGGCACGCCTCCCCGTGGTCGCCCAGGTTATCGACAGCATCGCATCGGCGCAGATCCGCTCCGTAGCAACCGTCGCAGGCAACCTCGCGCAGGAGAAGCGTTGCTGGTTCTTCCGCACCGGCTTTGACTGCTACAAGCGCGGGGGCACGACTTGCCCCTGCTACGCGGTCGAGGGCGATCACAGCATGTATCACGCCGCGATTGGCGGCCATCGGTGCCAAGCGGTCACGCCGTCAGACCTGGCGACCGTCTTCGCCGCTTTGGACGCTCGCATCGTCATTAACGGCCCGTATGGGCTGCGTACCGTGCCGATCTCGGATCTGTACAGTGGTCCTGGAGAGCTCTCACTGAAGGCTTCTGAGCTCATTGAGGCTGTGGAAATACCGCTTCGGGCCCTCGGCCGCGCCACTGCCTTCGCTAAAATCCAGCAGTACGAAGGTGACTTCGCTGTGGTATCTCTCGCGGTATCAGTTGAGATCGATGACGACGGCAGGTGGCACGACCCGCGGATGGTGTTCGGTGCACTCGCGGCCAAGCCTTGGGCCCCGACCAAAACGCTCCGCGCAATCGCAGGTACGCATCCAACACACACCGAACTTCTCGCGCTGCTCGAGAGTGAGTTCGAGTGGACTGCACATCCATTGCCTCACAACGAATGGAAGCTTGACGCCGCGCTTGGGCTTGTCGGAAAGGTCCTCGACCAACTGGAACGACAAGCAGCCACAATCGATGACGCCGCTCAGGGGTGAGGCGCGTTTCGGGCGCGACCGACTCTGCGCCGATGGCTCACCTCGATGTCAACGCGGAACAATCCGATATGAATGGGAACGGCATGCTTTCAACAACTGAAACCGGGACCGCGAGTCCCTCATCCAACCCGGACGCACGATCAACTGATTTTGCCCGTGCCCAGCGTTTCCGAGAAGGTCCGGTGCAGTACGACTTGGTGGTCAGCGGGGGCACGGTGGTGACCATGGACGCGGCGGGCACCGTGATCTCCGATGGTTTTGTCGGTGTGCGAGACGGCGTCATCGTCGACGTCCTGACAAGATCGGAAGCTCCCGAATTCAACGCGGGCACGTTCATCGACGCTAATGGGCAGGTGGTCACCCCTGGCCTCATCGACGCGCACAACCATCCCGCTCACTTCCTCTCTAAAGGGTTGGCGGACGACCTTGAGCTGAGCCGCCGCTCGTTCGAACGGATCTGGCCCTTCGAGTTAGGACTAACCGATGAGGAGGCTCAGCTCAGCGCCACTGGGACGTTCGTTGAAATGATCAGCACCGGCACTACATGTTTCGCCGACCCCGGAAGCTACTACCCGGATGCGACTGCCCGTGCTGCCCTTGCCGTAGGTATTCGTGGCGTCGTCGCGCGAGAGGTCTGCGACGTGGCTCCACCTGGGGCGCCTCCCCAGATTGTCGAGGATCTCAAGGCGGGAATGGCTGATGCCGATCGCGTTGTTCGTGATTGGAACGGCGCCGGGGGAGGCCGCCTACGTGCCATGTACTCGTTGGTTCGGCCTTCGACTGTGAGCGACGACCTCTGCCAAATGGTCCGGGATGCGTCCCAACGGACCGGTGTACCCATCCACGGGCATCTCCTGACGGGAAACCGGCCGAGTGCCGAGACACGACTGGTGACTGGGGCGGACGGGTCTCTAGCCCGGTATCAGCGCCTCGGTGTGCTGGAATGTCCACTCCTGCTCGTGCACCTCGGGCCGCTGGACGAATGGGAGCGAACGGCCCTGTTGGAGAACTCGGTCGCCGCTGTCCACTGTCCGTCGGCCAGCATGCTCGGAGGGTTCGGAGCCATCGCACACGGCAACTTCCCGGAACTCGTGGCAGAGGGCGTCGTCGTCGGGCTCGGATCCGATGCCGGGGCAATCAGTCGATTCCTGGATATGGTTCGGATAGCATACTTGGCGGCCTGCGGTCACAAGGATGCTCGTCGGGACCCTGAAATCATGGGGGCCCAGCAGGCCTTCCGCATGGCGACCATCGACGGTGCCCGTGCGTTGCGTTGGCAGGATGCCATCGGTTCCATCGAGCCCGGCAAACTCGCCGACTTGGTTGTCTTCGAGACGAGCGGTCCCGAGTGGCAGCCGAACCCGCTCTCTCGGCCGATTGAGAACTTGGTGTACTCGGCAAGTGGACGCTCGGCAAGAGATGTGATCATCGACGGCGCTGTGGTCATGCGCGACCGTCGCATCGACGGGGTGGACCTCGAGTCCCTCTACGCCAAGGCGAGCCGGGCTGCGACCGCCATCCAGCGCCGTCTGAACATTGACCACCATGCCCCTGGCCCGCGACGGCATGGTGTGACGTGACCTCATCGGCGACTTGGATCACCCGTATAGATCAACCAAGTGACGGGTGGAGGCTTGCCGTCAAAGACGCAATAGACGTGGCAGGTTCCGTCACGACGCTCGGCTCGAAGAGTGTCGCCCGCCGCCGACCGAAGGCGTCGCAAGACGCGGCATGTGTCGCCGCGCTGCGAGCAGCAGGTGGCCGCGTGGTGGGGAAGACGAATCTGAGTCCTTTCTGCTTCGGCACGACCGGCATTAATGTCGACTTCGGAACCCCGACGAATCCACGCTGGCCCGCTCTCCTCCCAGGAGGGTCGTCGAGTGGCTCCGCTGCTGCTGTGGCCTCATTTGAAGCCGACCTCGGGCTCGGGACTGACACGACGGGTTCCGTCCGGATCCCCGCGGCATGCTGTGGCGTGGTCGGTATAAAGCTGACGAACGGGGGGAGCGATGATGAAGGAGTCTGGACTCTGAGTGCAGGTTTGGACTCCATCGGGCTTCTTTCCAGGAACGTGAGCGACGCCTTAACTGGACTCGACGCCTTGGGGTTATCCGTCGACGGCAGGGCTGCGCGGCGGATTGGACGAGTACTGGTACCGGGTGTCGATCCTGCGATCGAGCGTGTGGTCGATCTGGCGTTCGCAGCTGCGGGCATGGTCCCGGATCGAGTGCGCGGGCTTGACTGGACAACCGCCGCTCGGGCGGCCGAGTGCATCGTCATCACGGACGCCCAAACATCTATTGGCGCACTGTTCGAGGGCGAGGGCATCGAGTGCTCAATCGAGGCACGGACACGACTTGAGCAAGCCGCGCGCATCGAACCCGGACGCATGAACTGGGCCCTTGAGTTCCAGAAGCGCTGGAGCCAGGAAGTGCGCCAGGCCCTTGAAGAGTTCGATGTCGTCGCCACGCCAACGCTGCCAACATTCCCCCCGGCTCGAGGAGGGCCCCTTCGATCGCTCAATCTTATGACTGCTCCGGTCAACCTGGCCGGCCTGCCAGCCATTGCACTGCCGTTGGGGGGTCAGTCGGCCCCCGTTAGCCTGCAACTCGTGGGTCGGGAGCACGCAGAAGGTGAGCTTATTGCAACAGCCGCTCTCTTCCAAGAGTTCCTTACCCAGCCAGCTAAACACCCGGAGTTGATCGGCCGTGCGTAACGGAGTCCCGCAGTTGATAAGTCTCCGACGACATGCACGGTGCCTGGCTGAATCCAAACAACCGCCATCCTCTAGCCACAAACGAAGCCTGCACAAGGAGAAACCGGAAATGATAAACGCACAGAAGTTTTATATCGATGGGAAGTGGGTCGATCCCATCTCGTCTGCAACCCTCGATGTCGTCAACCCCGCAACCGAGGAGGTCATCGACACGGTCGCGCTCGGCAACGACGCGGACGTCGAAGGCGCAGTGCTCGCCGCCCGCCAGGCGTTCGACGGCTTCGCCGCCACCACCCGTGACGAAAGGGTCATGCTGATCGAGCGGATCATCGAGGTATACCAGACGCGCATCGGCGACCTGGCCGACATGATCAGCGCGGAGATGGGTGCCCCGGTCGCCTTGGCGAACGGTCTGCAGGCCCCGCTCGGCATTGCTCACTTCTCGACCGCCATCGAGACGCTCAAGAACTTCGGGTTCGAGGAGACGGTCGGAACGACGACCGTGGTGTATGAGCCTGTCGGCGTGTGCGCCTTCATCACGCCGTGGAACTGGCCTATTAACCAGATCGTCGCCAAGGTCGCCCCGGCACTGGCAGCGGGGTGCACGATGGTGCTGAAGCCGTCGGAGATCGCACCGTTGAACGCCATTATGCTCGCCGAGATCCTCGACGAGGCAGGGATCCCTGCTGGTGTCTTTAACCTGGTCAACGGAGACGGGCCCATTGTCGGTACTGCGCTCTCGTCTCATCCAGAAGTCGACATGGTTTCGATCACCGGATCGACCCGTGCCGGCATCGAGGTTGCCAAGAACGCGGCTCCGACGGTCAAGCGTGTCGCACAGGAACTCGGAGGCAAGTCCGCCAATATCATCCTGGACGACGACGCGTTCGCCGAAGCCGTGGCGCGGGACATCGCGCGCGTGGTGGTGAACTCGGGTCAGTCGTGCAACGCAGGATCGCGAATCCTGGTCCCCGCGGGCAGGATGGAAGAGGCAGCCAAGATTGCCCACAAGACCGCGACGCAACTTGTCGTCGGCTCACCCAGCGACCCCGAAACGCAGGTGGGGCCGGTGGTTTCCGGAGCTCAATTCGCTAAGATCCAGAGTCTGATCCAGACTGCGATTGACGAGGGCGCGAGGGTGGTTGCCGGAGGACCCGGACGCCCGGACGGCGTCGATGTCGGCTACTTCGTCAAGCCGACGGTGTTCGCCGACGTCCACAACAACATGACGATTGCCCGTGAGGAAATCTTCGGTCCGGTCATGACGCTGATTGGCTACGAGGACGAGGAAGACGCGGTCCGCATCGCGAACGACACAAACTACGGGCTATCCGGGTACGTCTCGTCGGCCGATCCCGACCGAGCGCGTCGCGTCGCTCGTCGGCTGCGGACTGGAATGGTCCACGTTAACGGCGCTCCGGTGAGCGTCGACGCGCCGTTCGGCGGCTACAAGCAGTCCGGCAACGGACGTGAATTCGGCAAGTTCGGCTTGGAGGAGTTTCTTGAGGCGAAGGCGATCTTCGGGGATAATGCCTGACCGGTGTCGCGGTGACGAGGAAGGACGGACCATTGCCACGCGCGTGTGTCGTCGCCCTTCATACAGAGGCTGTCGAGTCCCGCTCCGATTGTCAGCTTTGCTGCGGCCGCGCCCGAGAGCATCACTATCGGTTTCACCGCCTCCGATTACTCAGACGTTCGTGACCCTCCGGCCGCTGCGAGGATACGACGCAGCTCCCGCCACCCGCTGGCGCCGCGCCGACGATGAGGCGGCCCGAACCTTCTGCACCGGGGGTGCCGAATGGGCCAGCCCGCGCAGGTCGTCCACCTCCGCCCGTCCCGCAACCTGCGCCCGCGCCGCGACGAGCTGCCTGTCCATGCCGGGGGCTCCATGAGCGGCGATGCCGGTTGGCTCCTTCGTCTCGCGCACAGGCTCACCCAGGCCGCGCCCCAGACGATCGAGACCTGGGACACCGCACCACTTACCGAGCAGGTTCAGCACCTGCACGGCGCCGCGTATCGAGTGGTGTGGGGCGGCCCGCGCCGGGGCAAGGTCCGAGGCGAGCCCGTCTCGCAGGGCGTGCTGGCTGTCTTGGCAGACGGGGACGATTGCGTCACGGGAGACTCGCCTGCAGCGTACGCCGAGGTTGTAAAGGTGGTGGCACATGCGTGAGGTCCTCCCCGAACTGCTCGCCTGGTGGAAGCAGGGCGAGACGATCGGCGTCGGTACGGTCGTCGCGACCTTCCGGTCCGCGCCCCGACCGCCCGGCGCCTCAATGCTGGTCGGGCCGGACGGCTCCGCGGTCGGGTCGGTCTCCGGGGGCTGCGTAGAGGGTGCCGTGTACGATCTTGCCCAAGCGGTCGTCGAGTCCCGCGAGCCGGTCCTGGAGCGGTACGGCGTCTCCGACGATGATGCGTTCTCGGTCGGGCTCACCTGCGGCGGGACCCTCGACGTATACGTCGAACCGGTCTCCCGCGAGACCTTCCCTGAGCTCGGCGAGGTCGCCGCCGACCTCGACGAGGGAAGGCCGGTCGCCATCGCGACCGTCATCGACCACCCCGACCCGGCGTGCATCGGGCGGCGCCTCGTCGTCCACCCGGAGTCCGACAGCGGCTCGATCGGGTGGTCCAAGGCCGACGACGCGGTCCGCGAAGACGCGCTCGGCTTGCTGGCACACGGCACCAGCGGCGTGCTTACCTATGGCCCCGACGGCGGGCGACGCGGCGAGGGGATGCGCGTCTTCGTCTGCGCGTTCGCGCCGAAGCCACGGCTCCTCGTCTTTGGCGCCATCGACTTCGCTGCCGCGGTCGCCCGGGTCGGGGCGTTCCTCGGGTACCACGTCACCGTGTGTGACGCTCGACCCGTCTTCACGACGACCAGCCGGTTCCCCGAAGCCGACGAGGTCGTCGTCGACTGGCCGCACCGCTACCTCACCGCCGAGCAGAAGGCTGGCCGGATGGACGGGCGGACAGTCGTCATCGTGCTCACTCACGACCCGAAGTTCGACGTGCCCCTGCTCGAGGTCGCGCTCCGTCTCCCCGAGGTCGCCTACGTCGGTGCGATGGGCTCACGGCGCACGCACGAGGACCGCACCGAGCGGCTCCGGAATGCCGGGCTCACCGACGACGAACTGGCTGGCCTGCGGAGCCCGATCGGCCTCGATCTCGGTGCTCGTACACCAGAGGAAACCGCGCTGTCCATCGCGGCCGAATTCGTGGCCGACCGCTGGGGCGGCACAGGTGAGCGCCTGACCGAGACCGCAGGGCGGATCCATCGCGGCCTCGGAGGAGATGAGCGTCAAAAGTAGTTGGGAGCGGGACCCTAACGAGACGCACGCTGCAATCGCTGACATTGAGCGCCGTTCAAAGCCAGCATGGGCGGTCTTTGTCTCCGCCAGAAGGGGACTGACGGACCGTGATGTTGAAACGGAGAACGCGCTAACGGGGCGCGGAAAACGCTGCCCTGAAAACCGGAGTTTCGTATGTGGCCGGTGATCGGTGGACACCCGTGTCTGAACGGCCGCAATCGTCGCGCCGCACATCCATTCCCTTGACGAACGGTGTGCCTGCGCGGATGAGGGATTCCGCCCTAGTCGAGAAGCCGCAACTGGTCCGGGGTGTCTATGTCCTCACCAGTGGACTGGTCGCTGCAGTCCACTTCGTCCACCAGGTCCGGGTGGGCCTGCAGGAATCCGCGGGCACCGGCATCGCCACTCACCGTCACGCTCACCGATTCGCGAAGGGAAGCGTCGATGAGCAAGGGATGTCCGCGGTGCAGCCCCAACTTCTGCCTGCCCGCCCGCCTGGTATCGGTGGTTCCCGGACGGCGGTAAGCGGCGGCGGTGATCCGGCCAGGCCGGTGGGAGGCTAGCAGGCGTCCCACTGTTGTAAGGGTGAGCCCCGGCTGGTCCACGAGCGCGATCAGCAGATGGTCGGCCGGGTCCGCCGCCTTCTCACCAGACAGGAACGAACTGCCCATCCCCGTATACCAGTCGGGGTTGATGATGACCCGGTAACGGTTCAGGTCGGTGATGGCCGCCACGCTGGGAGCCCCGGCACCGAGAACCACCACTACCTCCCGGCAACCGCCACCGAGCAGGTTAGCTGCAACGACTTCAACCAATGGCCGGCCGCGGTACGGCAGCAATGCTTTAGGGCCCATGCCGAGGCGTCTGCCGGCCCCGGCTGCCAAGACGACACCTGTGGCTCTGCGGCCAATTGTGCCCTCCGCGCCAACATCCTCCATAGCTGCACCCTAACAAAAACACTCGTGGCAGCCCCCGCGCCAGACACGTGAGCCAGCTCGTCATTGGGCCATGCCCGATCTCGAGACCGACATCCGCGAGCCGTCCGTCACCGTCGCTCGCTGATATGCGCCTAGGTAGTGAGAAACAAAGCTTCCCGTCGAAACGGCACGAGATGAACACGTGTTTGGTTCACGGAGGAATTTGCTTTTTGGTGACATGGGGGAGTGGTCAACGAGTCATTCTCCACCTGTAGACGCGACTGAGTACATGAGGCCTGATTAGCCTCCTTTGACTTCTTCAGGACCGCGCGCGGCTGCCAAATCGTGAACTTCCGGCAGGTACTTCTCCTGTTCTTCGATCTTGCGGCGGTAGACGTCATGGGCAACTTGTTTCGCAATCCCAGCACGTCGCCATCTGGGACCACGCGGGCCGGGGTCAGGTGGATTTGAGAATCAGCGCCTGGCGGTGAGCAGCTCGACGGCATTCGCGTTCGGCTGCGTCAGCATTGATTCTGAAGACACCCGGCCGCGCCGCTTGCGATCTCATCGACTTACCCCTCGGCCTAATGCAACCACCGGATAATCGACCAATCCTCCACCGGGATCACTCACCGAATGTTTGGAACGGGCGGCTCAGTCTTCAACCGTCCGTCCTAATGGCGCACTTTTAAATCGGCACAGAACAGCGTCTTGACTCGGGAGGCTGTGATAATTTCTCACCTCCCGGCCTATCCCTTTTGCTCGCCGCCTTGGACGAAGCCGATTAGCTGATGAATCAGCTCTTCTGATGTTTCCTTGAAGGTTTGGTCATCCACCCCGTTTAGCATTGGTGCATCGCTCCAGGCATGACGGTTGCCGAATTGGAAAGGAAGGTCGTAACAATGACCAGCGAGCACACGGGGCTGAGGACTCCTTGACGAGAAAATATGCAACTCAGTTGAAATACCAGCAGAGGCGTACGCGGCTCTGAGTTCTTCGGAAAGACGCTGAAACTGGGACCACGAGGACAGGGCAACGAGTCGTTGATAAGGGGACAGTTCGCCCGAAGGGCACTCTGGAATGTTCACCGGGTGCAAGCGACCGGGTGGGGGCAAGTCTGCCGGGTCCCAGGTTGCTAGCAGCTCATCAACTTGTTCGGGAGTTGCCTTCGACTCCCTGGGAGAGTTGAAGAAAAACATCGCTGATTCTTCTGCCGTATAGCGGAACAGGACGGCCTCAGCATGGCATGCTGACGCTGACCAAAGAGGATTCAGAAGCTTGCGGGGAATGCCCGGAGACATGGAGGGCAAATAGCCCGAACCCACATATCCGAGACCTTGATTAGAACTCGGGGGCCAAGTTGGGGTACCGGCAACTGCTTTGGCGCCGGCTCGGAGAAGCTCGCCGGTCGGGACCATAGCTGGGTCGCGCCCGTTCAGGGCGCCAATAACCATGCTGTACACCTGACGCTGCCGACTTGGACTCCAGAGTGCGCGCTTGGACATGCTTAAATGAGCCGCACGTCTCAGTAGCCCCTGGCTCTCGGGCAGAACAGTCAGCAGGTGACCGTACCAAGCCCCAGCGGATTGGCCAACAACTGTGACTTGATCTGGGTCTCCGCCGAGGCCGGCAATGTGCTCGTTCACCCACCGCAAGGCACAAAGGAGATCCGCAAGGGGAAGGTGCGTACCCTCGTCGGCAGCTTGAACGAGGTGCCCCAGGGGTCCAAGCCGGTAGTTCACCGTCACCACGATCACGCCTTCGCTAGCCAGCCGTGCACCGTCGTACCATTCCTGCGCCCCACCGCCTGTGGTCCAAGCCCCACCATGTATGAAGAACAGCACCGGCAGTTTATCCGCGTTCTGCGGAGTCCACACGTTAAGGAAAAATGCGCCGTCGGACTGAGGGTTCTCTTTCCTACCGCGACCCATGGCAGCCGACAGCCTGCTGGGCAACTGTGGAAAGATGGGAACCCCTGCGAGGCTATCAACATCTATTTGGTCGTGGACCGAGTGGGGCAGGCCGAAGCGCGTTCCACCCTCTGTTTCGGCGTATCGGATGCCCCGAAAGGCAACTACGCCTCCATTCGCCGATCCACGTAAGACGTTCGCCGCAGCCTTAGTTCTCACGCTTATAACCGCCATCGATTGTCCTTTACCCAACGACTGATCGCTCTTTTCAATCCCTACGCCACTTCGACTAATTTGTGAGATCCGAGCGCAGTGTTGCGTCGTGCCATCACATAGATGTGTCAGGTTTGTCGTCAGCTGCACTTGCTGCCATTCCTTTGGAAGCGTCGCGACGTCAAGACCAGCCCAGTTGCTCCGAGCCCATCGTCTACTGGCCTTGTTACGGCCGTCAATAGTATGCAATAAGAAGTTAGAATGTCCGGCAATTTGAAATGCGGCGCATGTAAGAGGTCAGTGCCGGGATGAATATGTCGGGGGAGTCTGGTCGGGGCCGCGAATCGTGAGAGTCCGTGGCGGTAGCGCATCCGCCGGAAGCGCCCGGTATCCCCAGGTTGACGGGTCACAGCAAAATGCAGGTTTATCACGCGAACCGTCCCCGATTCAGCGCACACAAAGCTTTACCTGCGCATGTTTTTCAGGCCGAAACTGCCGCCGCAGCCAGCGCACCGCCGGATCGGCAGCAGTGGGGGCGGCAAGAGATTGGCCAAAGGCTGGACTGCGGAGGACGGCCACAAGCCGGTCAACCGCTATTTTACCGGCCTCGCCATTGCTCAGCGCAGCGTAGTAGACGCCTCCATGTCGCCGGCATGCGTTCTGAGGAACAACCGCGCACCCGCGTACGTTACCGTCTCGTCCGAAAGGACCATCAGACAAGACGATAAAAGGAAGAAGCACCTCAGTGGCAGCCGACTATGACGAAGTCCGTTCCGACGTCAAGGAATCCCAGGAGCGTTCCCTGGAGGATTTGCAGTCTGCGAACGCCCCGGATGCCCGCAGCGTCGTCACCGAGCTGGACGAGGCCGACGTGCTCGATGAGGGACTGACACCAGGCGGTGAAATCATCTCCGACGAGCTCATCGTGCAGGTAATTCCCCAGGCAGACGACGAGTTCACCTGCGATTCCTGTTTCCTCGTCCGGCACCGGTCGCAGGTAGCGCGGGAAAGCAACGGCCATTCATACTGCATCGAGTGCGAGGGCTAAGGCAGCTCACCAGCCTTAGTCCTGCAAACACGCACTTTTAGAGCCCTCTTTTCACTCCTTCTGAGTCTAGCTTGACATAACGTCGGCTGTCGGTTGGTTCCAATTATTTTGGCGGAGGAGGGGTCAAAAAGCGGGTTCGCTGCGGATCCGTGCGCGTGGCGTTGGCACGCTTGACCTGCTGGCATTGACAGTAGTGCTTTACCGCAGGTCGAAGGGCAGTGTTCGGTAGGCGGTGTCTTTGTTCATGTTCCAGCCGGCGACAATGCCTGAGCCGATCATTTGGTCGCTGAGGCGGGCGAGGCGGTAGACGGGGTCGTTGTCGAGGGCGAGTTGGAGGAATTGGTGGGCTTTGCTGCCTTTGCCTTCCCACCAGTTGATGTAGCCGATTGCAGTGAGGACCGGTGCTGCATGTTCTGCACTGGTACGGGTGTAGGCATGAAGGAGCAGCTGCTGGGCCCATTCGATGCGTGACCACTTCGGGGCCTGGTCCGTTTGGGCAAACAAGATCTGCTGCATCGGCTCGTCCACTCCCGGGATGTCCGCGATGAGCCGGTCCCGGATCGCCGGGAACTGAAGATTCGCGACCAGGGCGTGGCAATCATCGTCGCTGGGAAAAGCCGTGGACGCGAGCATGTCACCCCAAAGCTTCCTGCCTTGCTGGAGCGCGGTGCCGGCTGGTTGGGCGGCGATGGCTTCCATATGGTGTTCGACGGCGGCCGCTTTCGCTTCTTCATGACCGGCGGTGGGGAGGGTGACGCGGTCGGTGGATTCTATATAGCTGCCGCGGTAGATGAATTCGGCGTTGATCGCGCTGGTCTGGGTGGAGCTGACGGGCAGGGCGAGACTGGTGCCGGGTTCGCCGTCGTAGGGGGAGAAAGTTTGGTCGCCGACGAAGAGCCCGTCCCGGATGGTGATGCCCTGTTCAGCCAGGACCCCGGTGAGAGCGGCGATGGTGCCAGCGTGGGGTCTGGCTTGTCCCTCCGGGGCTGTTTCGCTGGTGTAGACGGCGAAGAGGATTGATGTGGCGGTGGTGTCGCTGGTGAGGTAGTGGGCGACGGTGCGCGCGTAGGGGAGTTCCTGGCCTGGTTGGCGGGGGAGATCGATGCGCAGGGTCGCACCGATGCTGTTCTCGTTCAAGGTGATGCAGACCAGGCTTTCCTGGGGCCAGAAGCCCAGGGTGTGGCCGATGAAGCTGAGGACATCTGATGGTGTTGTGATCGTGAGCTTTTCCATGATCCCTGGTTTCCTTCACCCATTGTGTTTGCTGTGTTTCTGCGGTTGTTGGTTGTGTGTGTCGTTCTGGTAGGGGACCACCCGCTGGGTTCAGGGGCCGGAGTGCAACTTGGGGGACCGGCGCCGGGGCGAAAACTTCATCCGCAGGCAATGGTCCACCTGACTGATGAAGAAGTTTTCGGTTCCGGGGTCGGCGCGGTAGCGCCCTGGTTGCGCGGAGGACCCGCCCAGCGATCATGGGGCATATCAGAACGACTAGCAGTCACTAGCTTTTGCTTATTCATCGACGTACTGAGATCAGGCAGCATGACTTCTATGGAGAATGAGAGCGGTCTTGATGCTGGTGGCGGCTGTACCACCAACTGCAAGCCGAGGTCCTGGCTGCACGGTGAAACGCGGGCATGTCCACCTTTCAGGCCAAGCCCTGCCGAAATTTGTGCCCGTTATACGCAACTTTGGCGGCCATGATGGAACAAGACGAGAAGAAGTCAGCTTCCGCGGCATGAAGACGATTCGGATCCGCATTGGAGTGTCCCACCACGGGTGTTCCAGTTCTAAGGTTCTGGAACATCCCAGGTTCGCAACGTGGTCTCCCTCTTGCGGCATCGAACAGGCCGGCCGTGTCGCTGTTCCTAACCAAGGTGGTGCAGGGCGATGGGGGTGCGCCGGGGCATCAAAGGCCACTTTTCCTCTAATTGAGATAGTCGCAGGTGAGACATGTTGCTGAGGCGGCTCATCGTTCTCTGGAACCGCTGGGTGTGATTTTCAGCGATGAATGGCGGCCTTCTTTGCTGTATGTCAGCGGCCATTAGGAATTGCCCAAAGGCGCACAGATGCCTGCCCGCTGCTGGCCACGTCGACTGCACGCCGGCGATCGACCTGCTGCCCACGCCAGGTTCGGAGCTGGCACAACAGGCAGCGAAGACCCATACAACTTCGAATTTCTCCGCCTGTCCGGTGAAGTCGGCGAACGGGATCTGGAGCAACGGCTGACCGATCGAATCGTGGAGACCCTGCGCGAACTCGGCCCCGCCTTCTCCTTCGTCGGCCGGCAGGTGCATCTGAAGGTCGGTGGAGACGACTTCTACATCGACCTGCTTCTTCCACATCGAACAGCTGCGCTACGTATTCGAACTCAAGACCGGCCGGTTCCAACCCGAGTACGCCGGTTATGCGCAGCTGGACGTTGTGCGTTGTAGGCGTGATCTGTCCGGTCTCAACATGGTTGTCAGTCAGCTGCATATTAGCTCCTCAACCCAATCACTACCCTCCGCTTCGGCCCTCTGGCGCACATCGAACCACGGTGTCGCTTTCTCGATAGCCTCGAGGTCCCGTTGGATGGCGGAAATGGCTGACTGCACGACTGGAGATTCCAAGGACGCCTTATTCTCCTCCTCGGTAACGAAACTGACGCCGGGGTTTGCCTGAAAGTAAGCGAGATCTGCCGCATCAAAGAGCTGCCGAGCTGCCCAGACAGCCTCCTGAGGGTCGTCGGTGAGCCAGGCGCGAAGCGCATAGGCAGCAGCGGCGGCCGCGTTGCCGGCGTAGGCCCTACCGGCGGTCCACCCCTCGTCGTCCTCATCCGGAACCATCGACTCGGCATCAGCCTCCAAGCGGCTCGCCTCGACGTCGCTGCCGGAGGCGGCTGCCCAGGCCGCCAAGACGATGACGGCCAGCCGCTGCTGGAGTGACGAGTCGCCCACTTGCCGCGCGTACCGGTCATACAAAGGCATCAAACGCTGGGCACACGCGGCCGCGAAAGCTGTCTTTGCCGAGCGGTCAAGTGGCTCGAGCCGCAGCTTCAGCGACTTTTCATCGTATTTGAGCATGTCTGGTCCCCTGAGCACGATCGTTTACCGGTGGTCGAAGCTTATGGGCCTGGCTTGAAGAGGGCTAGAGGTGTGACGCCCATGTGCAGGATCGGTGGTTCCCTGGCGGTGGCTCCGGTGGTGACGCTTTGCATAACGTTCCAGCCTTTGAAGAGTGACGCATAAGCGCCACCACTCAAGGCCGGAGGGATGCAATGGAGGACCGGACTGTCACCGTCGCCGATCTCGTGGGGGCGATCATCGGTGAGATGGAGCGACGTAACTACAAGCCGTCTGTCATCACGCAGTACCGCATCGTGTGGGACAAGTTGTGCAGGCACTCAGGCGCGATGCCGGTAGATGCTTTCAGCGTCGAGCACGGCATGGAGTTCCCTGGCACGCAGGAGTTCGATTCGGTCAGCAACAGCGCGAAAGTTGGACTGGTTGACAGTGAAGGATGTGCTCCACATTCGCTCGCACCCGCTGAGCGAGGCGACCTCGTATAGGTGTATGAAGGCGATCTACCTGCTCAGCGACTACAAACGCACTGGTGTCCTGACGCTGCGCCGGCCACGGCGTGAGTTTGTCTTCACCTTCTCCCTTGCCCCAAAATCAAGCAGCCGCTCTTACCACTGAGCTACGCCCCCATGATTGTGGAGGCGAGGGGAATCGAACCCCTGACGCGTTACGCAGTGGGCAGTCCGGTCATGAGCCGGCGGGGAGCTTTCTTCCCTTGCCCTAAATCAAGCGGACGCTCTTCCACCTGAGCTACAGAGCCATGGAGTGGCTCCGGAGGGTTTCGAACGCTCGACCTTCCGGTTAGTGAGCAATCCGGTCACGAACCGGGGGGACAACTTCTCCCTTGTCCTAAATCAAGCAGCCGCTCTTACCACTGAGCTACGCCCCATGATTGTGGAGGCGAGGGAAATCGAACCCCTGACGCGCTACGCAGTGGGCAGTCCGGTCATGAGTCGGCGGGGAGCCTTCTTCCCTTGCCCTAAATCAAGCGGACGCTCTCCCACCTGAGCTACAGAGCCATGAAGTGGCTCCGCAGGGTTTCGAACGCTCGACCTTCCGGTTAGTGAGCAATCCGGTCACGAACCGGGGGGACAACTTCTCCCTTGCTCTAATACCACTATCTCACCATCTTGTCAATAGAAGGCCAATGTTTTCCAGAATATTTTTCGCCCGCGGGGAATTGGCAATAACGACCATTTCTGGTTGTGCACAGGGATGGCTAATTCGCATTCCTGGAATAGCGAATCGGAAGCGTTGACCAATGCTCTTACTCCCGCAGATAGTTGGGCATGGCTGAGATGACGATGCAGGTCGGGGGAGCACCCCGGTGAAGGTGACTCCGGACGAGGTGCAGATTTACGTTGAGGGGATTTTGCGTGACTTGCGGGAGATGAGCGTGCTTCGCGCACTTTTCGAGTCGTCCCTTTCCAGCGCGGACGCCGTTGCGCTGCTTGAACGGGTCTGGGGCACACTGGATGTTCCCACCGGGCCACTGATCGGTGTTGGAGGGGTTGCTGCCACACCACAAGGACCTGTCATCACGGTCCATGGACTCAAGGACCCCCAACAGGCGAGGAGTCTAATCCTTGCCCTGGCGGACAGGGTTGCAAACGAAGGAGTGGGCGGTGTCCTGCGGGCCATTCCAACATTCGCGAACCCTGTCGACAACCCGGACGCGGCGCTCTTCGGAGTCGTGGCCGGCGTCTGCCTAAAAGGCCACTACGATCCACAGCGCCCTACGTATTGGATACAGGCACCGGGATCCCTGGAAGGTGTCATGGACGTAGCGCTTGAGTGGTGCCAAATCCCCGGAGGAAAAAACTATGCCTGTGCTGCCTGGTCGAACATCGAGTGCACCACGGAACAGCGCCGTGCACTTGTCAGGACCAGCCTGGGCTGGGACTCGATCACCACCCTGGTTTCCGCTCGAAGTTCTGATGAGATCCGGATTGTTGAATTCGGCTATGAGGGAACCGTGTATTTCGGGCGGCTGGATCCTGACGACAGCTGGGAACCCGCTGTGGTCGACCTGACACGTGTTCTCGAATCGGTGGCAGACAATGTCCAGTACGGTGTGATCCGGAGGGCGCGTCTTGGACAAGGCCTCTGGGATGAATTCCTTGCCCAGCGCTGGCCCTCCAGCTCCCCACGACTTGGAGGAGTTCCCAGACTCGGCCGCACCGTCGTCCATCACACTCTCCCTGACGCCCATGGCGTCCAACTCCTCGGCCCGGACCACAAACTGCCATCCCCACTGCCGGAACACTGGAGCATCACCCCAGCCGGCCGTGATTCACGGCTACTCACCCATTTGGACCCCGCAGCCTGGTTCAACGGCTCGGTGGCAGCCTGGTACGGGGGCCTAGCACCCGACCCCCTGACTCTTCAACAGGCCCGCGCGGACCTGGCACCTTTCCTACTAACAGACGAACGCGCGCAGGAGGCACACAAAGAGAGGTTCTCCCTCGCCCTCCCGCCGCAGATCCGGCTGCCCTAACGGGGGTACAACACCAAGTCAGGTACAAAGGACTGTCAAAAACGACCGTTTGCTGGCACCCAGGAACAATTTCAGTTCACTCTCAGCCGTGGATGCTAGGCGTGGTGCAACTTACCTGGACGGCCTAGTCCTGTTCTTCGTGGGCGCTTGTGCCGGTGTTGCGGCGGGGAAGGCTTCGATGGTCGGCGAACTCATCGTCCGCCATAGCTCCGGGCCCCGAGCTCAACTGGGTAATGCGTAAGGCAAGGCCGACGGGCAGCTTGTCTGGTTCTGACACATATCTGTCACCCGTAGGTGCGGTGGTCCGTTTACTTGCGCAGGATCAGGGCAGGGAAAACCCGGACGGTAAGGGAGCGTTATGGATAGCCTGCTTGCGGGGCTCGGTATTTGGGCCTCGATCATCCTGATCGGCATCGTCTCGTCGATGATCATCCTGCACCGACTGGTGTACCGCGACTATCGGCTCCCCGGCCCTTTCTCCATCATCATTGGTTTTTTCAGCCGGGGCCGCTTCGGCCCTGCAAGCAACGTGGACACCATCCTTCGTGCCTTGCGTCGAGGCTTGTACGGAGGCTATATCACTGGAACTGATGGGCGTCGCCGGTCCGTTTCCATTCTGACAATCCGGCTCAGCCCGGAAGACATAGAAGAGCTCTCGAGGAGGGGAATCGTAGACCTCCGCGAGCAACTTGAGCACAGCTATCAGCGCATCGTCCAGCAGGAAGGGTGGGAAGCTATCGGGCCCCTGCTCTTCATCTCGATCGTTAGGGATGATTTCCTCAGGCCCAATTTCCCTCAGGTCGACGTCGGCCAAACAGGTGTGAGCCTCCAGCCGGCCTGGTTCAGCGAACCACGCCCCACGGCTGACCTGAGCCAAACCATGGAGTATTCATCCCAAAGCCCGGCGGCACTGGCAGACACCACCACGGCGAGCCACACCGACCTTTCCCTCACTGCCACCAGCCACTACCGCAAAGAAAATTATGGTCCTCACGTCATGCTTCCTTCCCACGACCCGGAAGATGGTGTGGATGATTGGGAAAAGGTGGGCTGCCTGACCGCCGATGGACATCCTGTGGTGTACCTCTTCGCGGTCGGCACGTCCATCGGCCGGGCCAAGGAAAACGATCTGGTGATCGACGACAAGACGGTCTCAAGAAATCACGCCCGCATTGAAATCCACGACGGTGAAATGATCCTCATCCCCGCCGCCGGGCGTTTCTGCTGGATCAACCGAATTCTCATCAAGGGACAGACCATCATTAACCGAGGTGACACACTCCAGTTCGCCGAACACCCCCAGGAATTCATCGTCGAAGGACTACCCGATAGATAATCGATCTTCTTCGCCGCCTGCGGCACGTATGATCTGGCTAACACTCACACTTTGGGGATTACAGGATGAATATCGTCGTCACTTACAAGGACCGGCTCATCACCGGCAATGGCTTAGTCCAACCCGGCGGCACCCTTCGAATCGGCTCCACGCTCAGCTGGGAATCAGACGTCCCGCGGCTGAACGTGGCCGGCCGGCCGCACGTCCTCTCACGCAGGGCGGTTGAGTTATACAACACCGGGTCAGCACTGCAACTCAGTGTCCACCAGGAACTGAGCACAGCGAAGGTCACCGTGAGCCGGGTCGATGGCGCCGAAGGAGGTCTCATTATCGGTGACACGGTCACTTTCAGTCCGCCCATCAACCTCACGGTTTCCATCGACTTCCTTGCTCAGGACCCTGCCGTCAACGTGGACACCGGGAGCAAGGGTGCGGGCGCGGTCTACGACGGATGTGATGACTTCTTCAGCGTCTCCCTCGATGGTCACAGCATGGTTCGGGTCCATTGGCAAGTAGCCGGCACGCGGGTGGCGGACGTGGACGATGGTGAGGCCAGCCTGGGATGCGGCAGCCACCGCACAGGCATCTTCGAATGCCACGGGCGAACCTGATCCATCGACGGCGGCGACGACCGGACCGGCGGGGTGGAGATCGGACCTGATGACAGCAACGGGGCAATCGGCGGTGGCTGCCAGCTCCAGGCTGACGGATCCTACAAGCAGTCCCAGGAAACCGCCTAATCCGCGGCTCCCCACAACCAGCATCTGCTCAGCGGCAGATACCCGGGCGAGATGGGATGCGGGCAATCCGTGAAACAGGGTGCCTTCAATGTCCAGCTCAGGCCCAGCCGACCTGGCGTGGTTGACTCCCTCTTCAAGGATTGCTTCGGCGTACCGTTCCAGCCCGCTGTCAGCAACACCAGGAACCGGGCCCAGATTGCTGGTCAGCAACGGCCAGATGGAACAGTGCGCCACACGTAGGGGAGAGCCGCGCAGGCGCGCATGGAGCGCTGCCCACCGAACGGCCGCCCCGGCTTCCTCCGAACCGTCGTAGCCTGCGACGATGAATCCCGATTCCCGCATGGCTCCTTCACCCCTGATCCAATCCACCACCGATCCGGGGGACCTTCGGCCCTGTTTCGGCTTGTTCCGGGACCCCATCCTGAGTGCATGGGGGTCCTTCCATATTCAGGCATTCACGCGGTCCCCGCGCATCCAAGCAGAGCACCGGGTGGCGGCGGGACACAATAACCATTCTTACGAACGAGGAGCTTCCTATGGCCATCTGGCAGGAAATCACCACCCCCGGCCGGTTCGAGGGCCAGACCGTCATCGTTACAGGAGCTGCTTCCGGCATAGGCCTTGCCACCGCTTTGCGGGTTGCCCGCGAGGGTGGACGGGTCATTGCCAGTGACCTCAGCGAGGAGGGCTTGGACAAGCTGGTGGCCGAGCACGGCGAGCTCGGCTTCATGCCGGTTTCAGGTGACATCAGTCAGGAGGACACGGTGCAACGGGTGGTGGCTGCCGCGGGCGGGCAGATTGACGCCCTGGCGAATGTGGCAGGCATCATGGACAGTTTCCAGCCCGTGCATGAGCTCGATGACGCCACATGGGAGCGCGTCCTGGATGTCAACCTCACGTCGATGATGCGTCTTATGAGGGCGGTGGTGCCTACTATGCTGGCCTCGGGATACGGCTCCATCGTTAACGTTTCTTCGGAGGCGGGTCTCCGGGGATCGGCGGCAGGTGCCGCTTACACCACCTCGAAGCACGCTGTCATCGGCCTGACCCGCAGTTCAGCCGTTATGTACGGGAGGCGCGGCATCCGTGTCAATGCGGTGGCTCCCGGCGGCACCAGAACGAACATCCATGCCGAATTCAAGTCCCAGCTTGCAGCTGAGGTGCTCGGACCCTTCATGCAGGTTAACGTGCCCCCCATCGCTGAAGCCGGTGAACTGGCCGCCGCAATCACCTTCTTGCTGAGCCGGGACGGCTCGAACATCAACGGCGTGGTGCTTGCATCCGATAACGGGTGGAACGCCATTTGATGCAGCAGCCACAGGAGACAGGAAAAGTCAGCACAGTGCGCAGGATCATCAGTTCGCTGCTGGCCCTGACTGTGTTGCTGCTCGGTGGCGCAGCCACCGCCATTGCAGTTCCGCCTGTGTCCATCGAGATCCAGGACACCGCAGGGGTATTGGACCAAAACACTGTGGTGCCGGCGATTGAGGACATTGAGTTCTACGAGCCCACCCGGGTTGTGGTGTATACCTACAACGGCAGGACGGGGGACAACCTCAATGAAGAGGTCCTGAAGTTCGCCAGGACCGAGCACCCGGAGTGGATCAGCACGGACGGGCAGAAGTGGGCGGACGGGCTGTTCATCTTCGCCCTTGATCCGGTGGGACGCCATGTAGGCACCTATATGGGCGAAGACCGCAAAGTGTCCCTCGAGCAGCGGAACGACATCCAGGATGCAGCAAAGGAACTCCTGCGGGATGCGCAGTGGACGGAGGGAACCATCGCCGGGGTTAGGCGTGCTGCCGAACTGATCAACCAGCCCTGGTACCGCTCTGTCGCCTTTTTGGTCTCCGCTTGGGTAACAGCGGGAACAGCAGCCCTGGGTGCGGGAGCCTGGATTATTGTGCGGGCTGTCACCAGGTCCGCCAGCCGGAAAGAGATGGAACGCGGGGACCAGAGCTACGCAAACGTCAGCATGGACCTCGAGGTGACAGAGCTGAACGCCGGCACTATTCCCGAATCATCAAGATATGGAAGCCACGTGCTCGAGAAGCACCGCACTTTCCTGAACCGCTATAGAGCAGCCAGCGAGCTCTCAAACAAGGTGCATGCGCTCTCCGGACGCTCGCTGGGCGCCCGCAGGAATCTCAAGCTCACGCGCGAGTATGCTGACGCAGCCTCCGAACTTGACGCACTGGACGACGTCATCGCGGATACGAATGCTTTCTTGAACCGCGCAAGCACGTGGCCTACCGCGTGGGACCGGCAGCTGGCACCCTTCCGCAGCGACTTGGCCGGATTGGAACAGCTCCTCTCCAAGCGCCATGGCCAGGGGGAGTCTGCAACCGCGGCGTCATTGCGGTCCTTCCGGGACCAGAGCCTTCGGGAGATTGAGCGCTGGACGGCGGAGCTGGCCGAGGGCCGGATTACTCCGGAGAAGGCGCTGGACCGCCTTTACGACGCCCGGTCCCGCCTCGCAGTGCTGCTGGAGAACCATGCTGAAACGGTCATTGAGGGTTACGCGAAGAATGATCGCGAAGCGGAGCTGATGCGCAAGGAGATGGAGGCTGCCCAGGATGGCCTCAACCACAAGGGCCGCCGTACTTACGAGCCAAGCATTCTGGGCACCGTCTACCCGTCCTATAACTTCTTCTCGGTCGCAACCTTCAATTCCGGGCTCAACACGGGGGTCAGCAGTGTCAGCTCGGCCCGGGGCGGGGGTGGCAGCACCACCGGCTACGGAAGCAGCGGCGGCAGCTTTTCCGGTTCGGGCAGTTCATCCAGTTTCTAGGGCAGGTGAACGCGGGGCTTTGTGCCCTACGTCCGGTTCCGGCGGGACATTAGCCTGAGATATGCAGAGTGGCGGGGGCGCCGGCCGAACATCGGGAGGCAATGGTGAAATCGACAACAATAAGCGTCATCGCCGGCATCGTCCTGATGACGGTCGGTGTGCTGTTGCTTCTGGACCGGCTCGGCGTTTTCGAGAGCGCCGCGTACGTGCCGTCGCTGATCTTCGGTGCAGTGGGGGTTGTTTTCCTGTCGCTCTTTGTGCGCCGCCGGGAGAACTGGTGGGCGGCAATCCCCGCCTCGGTGTTCCTGGGCCTGGCCGCAGTTGCCGCCGCCGCCCAGTTCACGGACGGCCGAGCGGCCGGAGCCTTCCTCTTCCTGTTCATGGCAGCCGGGTTCGCCGCAGTTTCCCTCCGTGAACGGACGAACTGGTGGGCCCTGATTCCGTCCGGGGTTATGTTGACGCTGGCAGTCATCGTAATCCTTCCGCAGGAGTTGCAGGGAACGCCCGTTGCCGCCGTCCTGTTCCTGGGCCTGGCCGCCACCTTTGTGTTGCTGTCCGTGGTCCCGGTCCGGGGTTCCGATGGCACAGGCAGAATGAAGTGGCCCCTCGTTCCTGCTGCCGTTCTCGGGGTACTGGGAGTGAGCTTCGCTCTTCAGTCCGCGGTGCTGCTTATCGCCGAGGACTTTGCCGTCCTGACGGTGGTGATCCTGGCTGGCATCGGCCTTCTGGTCTACGGCTACCGGGCCCGCGCCAGCGACATCGGACAGGACAAAGTGCACAGACCGTAAAACCGGCTACATCCCGGTTCGCGTCACAACGCGCGGCTGAGGCTGCGCTGGAGCAGGAATGACCCGAGCGCCAACAGGGCAAGTGCCATGGCGGCGAGGACGCCCAGCTGCGGAAGGATTCCGGCCAGTGTGCCGTCGTGCCGCTGGATGTCCGCGAAGGCGTCGTACGCCCAGCGGTGCGGAGTCAAACGGGACACCGCCTGGAGCGTGTCTGAGAAGAACTCCGGTGGCACCATGGATCCGCCCAGGCCAGCCAGCACCAGGCCCAGCCCCACCCCCACACCCGACGCAGCGCCGTCGTTGTCCATTACTGCACCGATCACCATCGCTGCCGCGGCTGAGACTGCGCAGAAGAGCACCAGGACCAGCCCGGCCAGCAGGGGATCTCCCCAGTCCACCCCGAACAGCAAGGCGGTTCCGATCATGATGTAACCGCCTTGGACGGCGGCGATACCGAACCGTCCCAACGCCTGCCCGGCCAGCGCCTGCCAGCTTGATACGGGGGCAGCCATGACGCGCGCGATGACGCCGAGCCGGCGGGCCTTGATCAGGGTGGCTGCACCCGTGAGGGAACTCAGGAAGACGAACAGCAGGAGCTGCTGTGCGGCACCAAGGTCGAACCGGCCCAGTCCCTGGAATGCCTGCGTGACATCGTTGGTGTCCACCAGCTCCACGCGGGGCCGTTGCACTGCCTTCCCCGCCTGCTCCAGCGCTGCCGCCGCTTCCGGGGCGCCCACACCGGCGGATTCAAGAAGGGACTGTTGCCGCCGCTCGGTGCTGACCACCTGGATGGAGGCGCGCACCTGCTGAAGCACGGCCTGGGCGGCTGACTGCGAAGCTGTCACCACTTCAAGCTCGGCTGGCTGGCCGCCGGCGAATGCCGTGGCGTCGTCGTCGTTAATGAAGATCCCGACGTCGGTCCTGCCCCTGCTCAACTGGTCACGCACTGCGCCCGCTCCGGCGGTGGACAGCTGGACGCCGTCCTCTTCCAGCTGGTCTGCGAGGGCCTTCTCGAGTTCCGTGCCCGCGCCGCCGGAGAGGGCCACGCGTGCCTGGCCGGAGTTCGCACCGAACTGGGAGCCAAGCAGCAGGATCAGGAGGAGGGGGAAAATAAAGACGAAGAAGATGTTGGACCTGTCCCGGAGGAAGCGGCGTACTTCCACCCCGGCGATTCCGATGATGCTTCTCATGCCCGGGCACCCCTGTCCGGAACCAGGCGCGATGCCAGTGTTGCAACCGCTGCGAATCCCAGCATGATGGCGAGGGGGATTGCGACGTCGGTCAACCCGCCGCCGCCCGCCGTAATGCCCAGGCCCCGGATGAAGGCGGCAATCGGGTTTAGATCCATCAGGGTGGCGAGGAACCCCGAGGCTTCGATGGGGAAGAACGCGCCGCCGGCAATGCCCAGCACCATGCCCAGGATGGACTGGGCGATGTTCGCCTGTTCCGCGCTGTGGACCAGGCGGGCGACGATGAACGTCAGGCTCGTAGCCGCCGCGGCTACGGCCAGGACCAGGAGTGCGACGACCGCGGGGGAACCAAAGGAGACGCCAAACAGCAGGCTGCCGGCTGTCAGCAGGATTGTCGTGGCCACCACACCGAGGATGAATCCAACAAGGGCCTTGGCCGTGATGATGGTCCCGGGGGCCACTGGTGTTGACTGCAGCCTGGACAGCGTGCCCTCCTCCCGTTCAGCCAGCAGCCCCAGGACGCCGAAGCCGACGGTGAAGAGCAGGAAGAGCCCGGTCTGGCCGGCCACGAGGGTTCCCTTGAGCGAGAGCTGTTCCGCGGAGGCCTGGCCTTCGGTCAGTGTCAGGGCGGGACTGCCGGCTGCGGCCTGCTGGGCAAGTACCCCCAGGACCTCGTGGGGGAGCCCGGCAATCTCCCCTGCCCCTGCCGTAACGGTCCCCGCCACGAACTGCTCCAGGAGCCCGTCGACGACGGAAATCAGGACGTTTGTTTCAACGCCTGCAGAATCCCCTTCAACGACCTGGACGGAAACGGCACGTCCGGACATGACGGCCGCCGTGAATTCCGCCGGCAGGATGATGCCCAGATCCGCTCCGGTGTCCTTGGTCTCCCGGCCGACGTCGGCTGCAGGCACCTTTCGCACCGCCACATCCATGATGTTCAGTGAATCCACAGCATCCACCAGCGCGGTACCAAGCCGCCCGCTGTCTTCCGAACTTGCGACGACGATGGCGGGCTTCAGCTCGACGCTCCCGGTGTCGAAGCTGCCGAAGGAAAGGTTCAGGACTCCCATGAGTGCCAGCGGGACAACGAGGGAAAAGATCAACACACTCTTGTCCCGGATCCGCTGCCTGAGGTCGTTGCCGATCATCGTCCAGAGCCCGCGCATGTCAGTCCCTCAGGGCTTTGCCGGTCAGGTGCAGGAAGACCGATTCCAGATCGGGCCGGACAATCTCTACGGAGGTCAGTGTCATCCCCGTTCTGCCCGCTTCGGCCACGATCGGGGCCAGCAGGCCAGGGCCGTTGTGTACCGTCAGCGTCAAACCCGACCCGCCGCCGTCGACGTGCTGCACCCCTGGCAGCTGCCGCAGCGCGGCGGCAGCGGCACTGGTGTTTCCGCTGCCGCGCAGGTCGATGCGGTCCACCCCGCCGGTCAGCTCAACCAGCTGGTTCCTGGTTCCCTCCGCCTGAATCCGGCCCTCGTCAATGATGGCGATCCGGTCGCACAGCCGCTCGGCTTCTTCCATGTAGTGCGTGGTGTAAAGCACCGCCATTCCTTCCGTGGCGAGTCCTTCCACCGATTCCAGGATGGAGTTCCGGGACTGCGGGTCCACACCCACCGTCGGTTCATCCAGGATCAGCAGGGTTGGCCGGTGCAACAGTCCGATGCCGATGTTGAGCCGGCGTTTCATTCCCCCCGAAAACTTCTTGGTCTGCTCCCTGGCCCGGTCGGCAAGACCAATAAGGTCCAGGACCTCGGCGGTCCGCTTCTTCAGGTCCTGGCCGCTGAGGCCTTGGAGCCGGCCAAAGAACAGGAGGTTTTCCTTCGCTGACAGGTCCGGGTAAATGGCAAGTTCCTGCGGTACCAGCCCGATATGCCGTTTGACCCGGGTGCTCGCTGGAGTCATGGCCGAGCCAACCAGCTCGATGGATCCCATGTCCGCCGGGATCAGCCCCGCGACCATGGAGATGATGGTGGTTTTGCCCGCCCCGTTGGGACCCAGGAGCCCGTACGTTTCACCCGCTTCAATGCGGAACGACACGCCGTCGACGACGGTGTGCTCACCATAGCGCTTGACCAGGCCTGTGACGCCCAGAACCTGCGCCTTCTGGGTCTGAACATCTGCCGTCACGGCGCAGCGGCTCCGCTAGGCGGTACCAAGGGAACCAGCCATGTCGAAAAGGAGCGGCCGGATCTGGTAAGCGCGCCGGGACTCCCGGGCCCGGCCGGCAGCAGGTGCGATGTCGCTGATCAGACCCGTCCCGGCGCATTCGCGGACATCCTTGATGGCGGCAGCCGCCTGGTGTTTGTCCGGGTACTGCCCGGACTCCGCCAGCACTCTGCCGTCCGGCATCACCAGCCGGAACCTGATCCGCGAATCCTCATCGACAAACAGTTCGAACGATCCCGCCATATGTTCTGGTCTCCTTCAAGCGTCCTGCGCCCAGTCGAGCAGCGCGTGGTCCCACCAGTTCCCGGTGCAGCCTCGACTCAACATCTTCCTGGCTCCATCTACCCTCCCAGAGGGCGCAGCCAGTCATTAGGGGCCAAAGTCCCGTAATGGCTACTCGTTCGGATAATGCGGGCGGCGGCGTTAATCCGGGCAGTTGGAGGACCCGGTTCCGGCGGTGCCCAATACCCTGGGCAGATGAGCGAGCGAAGAAGTACCTGCATGTGAGGCATAAGGAGGGCCTGAGCCGGAGTGAGCGGGCGGCGGACGTTCCAGGGATTTCAGAGCCGTTGGGCTCTACCCGGTGCTGGTGCCCTTGTCTATCCTCGGTGCTGGAGGTGCTATCAATGAATGACACTGTCGGGTTGGATGCAAAGACCGCCCGAGGACGGCAGCACGCGATGAGACAGGCGCTGGCGCTGGTTCTGGTTACCTTGGGATTGGGCATGGCTTCTGCGTCGCTCGTTGGGCCGCTGGGGTTCGGATTCATGCAGTACCGCACCTCGGATACGACGGTCAACCAACTGGTGGGCAGTGACGCCGCGGCGCTCTTTGTCGTTTTCCCGGCCACGATCCTGGCCGCTGTGCTGGTGTTTCGCGGTCACAGCGCGGGGCCGCTTCTCGGCAGCGGCATTGGTGTCTACGCCATCTACACCTACGCTCAGGTGGTCATCGGGCAGGAGTATCTTCGGCTTCCGGGAAATGTGGAATATTGGTTTCCGCTGCTGCTGTCCGTTTTCATTCTTGCCGAGGCAGCCGTTGTTCTGTCGTTCCGTGCAGTGCCCAGGGAGCTTCCTTCTCCTTCCGGCGCAGTCCGAAAGACAGCCGGCGTTTCGCTGCTGGTGGTGGCGGTGTTCCTGGTGCTGGGACAGCATTTGCGGCCGCTTCTCACGGCATGGTCCAACCCTGCGGCACTGACCGAGTATTCCTCCAGCCCGACTCCCTTTTGGATGGTGAAGCTGATGGACCTCGGAATCATTGTGCCGGCGGCCATAGCATCAGGTGCCGGCCTGCTCCTGGGTGCGAAGTGGGCCCTGAAGATTATGTATCCGCTGCTGACCGGCTACGCGTTTCTGGCGGCATCGGTGGCGTCCATGGCCGTCGTCATGTACGTCAAGGCAGACCCTGATGCGTCGCTTACGCTGATGGCTGCGTTCCTGGCCTTCGCCCTCCTGTTTGTTGGGCTTGCCCTGATGATTTACCGCCCGTTCTTTCCGGGGACAGCCGGATCAAGGCAATACCGACGGCAATAAACCAGACCCAGAGCAGGATGCCGTAGCCCCAATAAAACTCCGGGACTGCATGGCGGAGGATTTCGCTTGCCACGCCCAGGGCCCCTGTTGCCACCCCCAGCCAGGCAATCCACCGGGGGAAGAGGGCCTTGGACCCCTTACTCATCGCAATAGCCATCAGCAGAATTCCGAACGCAGAAAGGGTTCCTACAATTGCGGGAGTGTTGTTTTCGGCGATCATTGCCTCTGCGGCCGTGGCATATGTTCTGCGTCCCTCTTCAGTTCCCGCCACCATGTAGCGGTCACTAAGGTAGACAAGGTTTAGTGATCCGCGGCTGCTGACGGGGACAGCCAGGATAAGCGCCCACGGCAGGGCACCAAAGATGAGGGCAATCAACGTGAGGCTTCGCTGTGTGGGGGCCAGTGCGACAAAGAGGGCGGCAAAGACAAGCACCGGAAGGATGTTGGGCAGGATCCACAGGATCTGCTCAGCAATGTAGTTCACCTTGTTGGCGGCAATAAATTCAAGGGTTTCCGCCCCTCCATGCACTGGTGGAGGCGCCAGGAAGTCAAGTATCAGGGCGCTGATCAGCAGGAGCACGAAGAGGACTGACGCAAACCCCGCCCATCGGAAAAGCGGCTTCCACTGATGAAGGCCGGCCACAGAGTTTGGTGGGTGCGGCGCGAATGACTCAACTTCAGGCATAGCTGAACTGTCCTGCATCCCGGGCTGGGCCGGTAGTGTCGTTGGACCCCGTTTTCGGGCCGCACAGCGAAACCCTGAAGAAGTGATGACCTAAGTCTCTAGTGGGGCCTGTCGTCCGTTCTTAGAGTGGTTTGCATGGAAGAAACACTGCAAATTGAGCTGGAGGATGCTGCGTCCAGCTCCTGGTGGGCCCGCATCCTCCACACACTCGGCTCCCAATACGGGCGGACGCAGTTAAGGTTTGTTGGGAAGATGGATGGCGATCAATGCCTCTATGCCAGCGACACTTTTCCCGGCCCACCCCTGGGCGCTACCCCTCCCGAAGAGCAATGGGCCCCGGGGATGGAGGCAAGCCTCACCGAGCTTCGCCAGCGAATAGCCCGGGACGGGTGGTCGGAGACCAGCCGTGGCCGGAGGCCCTGGGAGCTAACCTTCACCCGCCGCGCCGGCGCTCAAGCTGAGGCAGTCTGACCATGGAAAACGGTACGAAAGCACAGGCCTTGGTCGTCTATGAGTCGATCTACGGCAATACGCATGAGGCAGCGAATGCTGTCGCGGAGGGACCGTGGCTGCGGGAGTGGTTGGCCTCGCTCGATCCCCGCACCACATGGGCCGCTTCTTTCGATACCCGGTATGACGCCCCCGAACTCCTTACAGGGCACGCATCCAAGGGAATCATGCGGAAACTCGAACAAAAGGGTCTGCGCAGGCTTACCGAGCCGGAGAGCTTTCTCGACCGGTGAGAACCATCTAGTTCCCGGAGAGCTGGAACGGGCCCGTGTATGGGGTCGTGCCCTGGCGCAAAAACTGCAGCGTGCCGCCCCCGGCGCGGCGCGCCCATCCTCCCGCAACTAGGCGGCCTTTGGCCACAAGCTCACAACACGACGGCCGGGTCATCGACAGCGTCGTCGGGCCGGGTGTAGCGGCGCAGGCCGAAGCCGGTCAGGACCACCGCTCCCGCGGCTACGACGCCCGTGACCGCCGCTGCAAGGACGCCAGCCAGCGGCACCAGCCCCAGGAGTTGGAGGGCTGCAACGAGCAGGCCGGTCCCTAGTGCCGCCGCCCGTGCGTCGGTGACTTCCCTGCCGGCGGGCCGCAACAGGCGTTTGCCTATTCCAAGGCCGAGGCCGATTCCGCCGTAGATGAGGGTCACCCCGGAAAGGATAAGTACGACGCCGGCGAGCGGGATCAGGAAAAGGGTGAAGGCCATTGCCACCACCAGGGGCAGGACGGTGATGAGCACCAGGGTGCCGAGTGCGCCGCTGACCAGCGGGAAGCCGGCGGCGGCGGCGGTGACGCGACGGACCGGGCGGGGGAACAGACGGGTGAGAGCCCAGGCGAGCACCGCCGCAGCCAGGGCGGACGCCACGGTCCATACGGCACGCTCGGCGTTTGAGACTGGCGGGGACGCCCTGCCGAGCACGTCCGCAGGTGTCCCTCCCTCCACGAACTTCCCCTCCACCACCGCTTCCGGGGCCCGGACCAGGTCCCCGCCTGAGTCATCCAAGTCGCCGCTGATAACAGCGGTGTCCGCGAGGGTCACTGTGCCGCCGAGGATGAGCACGTCACCCGTGACCCGTCCCTCCAGGCGGCTCTCACCTGCCAGGACGGTGATGGATCCGCGATGCTCGGCGCCGGGCCCAAGCGTCATGGACCCACCGACCACCACCGTGTCCCCGATTAGTGACTCGTTCCCGGCGATCACATGGCTGCCCTGGGTGATCAGAGTGAACGAGTACCTGCCGGACTGGTCCTGAACGCTGCATCCGGAGATCAGGCCCGCCATTCCCAGGGCCAGCAGAAGCCACACCAGTGACCACACGGCTGCGCACGTGATCCTCATGGGTGCTCCTCCCGCGGCGCCTGCCGGTCGCGGGAGGGGAGGACCAGCAGGCACAGGACCACGCACAACAGGACGATGCTGATCGCGGACACCACCCGAAGGTGCTCGGCGAACGGCATGGCGTCTGAGCGCCAGGCCAGCGACAGGGACGTGCTGAGGAAAGTCGCCAGCCAACCGGAGACACCCACGCCCAGTGCAGTGTTGCGCGCGATGGTTTCCGGGGTGGAGAAGTCAGCCCAGAGCGCGAAGTTCACCACCGTGTAGATACTCACCGCCACCGCATAGAGCAGGGGCATCCCCAGGGTGGCGGGCAATTCCGGGGTGGTCAGCGAATGCAGGACGTAGCTGGTCTGGGCCAGGGCGAACAGCCCGAAAATCCAGCCCAGCAGCGCGCGCAGCCCCAGGGCAGGGTAGAGGATCCCAGCGGCCACGGCCGCGAGCACGTGGGTGAGGCCGATGGCCCACAGCGTGCCCGGATGGGCGGAGTGCCAGGCAGAACCGATGTATACCGGGGTGTCGATAATGCGCAGGAACCCGAGACTGTCCACGAAGTACACGCCGAACATCAGCACCAGCGCCAGAGTGAAGCCGCGGCCGGGCCATCCCATGGAACCGGTGCGGACCCGCGTGAACCGTCCGGCCCCATACCGGGGGAAGCGATGCTGCCGGCCCAGCTCCGCGGTCACCGGCAACGGGGCCAAGGCCAGCACTGCCAGGCCCGCAGCGCCCGGTACCATCAGCCACAGGAGCTGGGCGGAGAACTGCTCGATTCGCCAGTCCGAGGAGAACACTGCCGCGGGCAGGAACGCCGCAGAGGTTACAACGGCGGCCACGGCGCCCCGGTGCCGGACCGGCACAAGATCGCAGCTGAGTCCAAACATGGACGGCACCCCGCACCCCAGGACCACGGAGGCTGCCACCACCCACCCCGTGAGCGCGGCTTCGTCTCGGATGCCGGGCGCCAGGGCGGTAAGCACGGTCTGCAGTATCACGACGGCGGACAGCAGCCGCAGCTTGAACATAAACATCGAGCTCCACCGGCGGAGGTGCATCACCATGCCCGTGCCCAGTGCCACCACCAGCGTCAGCCCTGCCAGCAGGCCCATCAAGCGGGCCACCCGGTCCCCGGGGAGCCCGACAACGCGGATGCCGAGGTCGGTCAGCCCCAGCTGGACGAAGGTCAGGTTATAGAAGTAGCCTGCGGAAGCTGCGCCCATGAACAGGAGCATGCCAAAGCGGGCGGTCCACGTCCGGCGCTGCTGAGCTCCTACAGGGCGGCGCGGGTGGGATGTCTGCAGTACCCCCACCTCCGCCCGCTCAGTCACGGCACCACCAGGTCCCGCGGTATATGCCACGGGCCGTTCTCGAGCCTTCAAAAAGCGGGCAACAGTCCGTGCTTCGCCGCCCCCACCGGAACAGCAGGTGCTATTCGAGACCAGCCCGGGTGGCCTCGTTCAAGGGGGTCTGCCAGGGACCAGCGGCCGACAGGGTGAACCTGCGGCCGGTCACCGACTGCGGAACGATCCGGATGAGGTGGTCCTGGCCAACACCCTGCCAGGGAAACAGTCCCCGGCGGGTCTCGTTCAGGGAGGACCCCGTAGCATCAGCCTGAACCGCTCTGCCCTTGACCACAACGCTCCAGGCCAAGCCGAATTCGGCGCTCACACTGTCCGCTTCCAAGGCCACCATCGAGTTGGCTTCAAGGGCCTGCAGTTTTGTTCCGTTGCCGGTACGGAAAACGAGTTCCTGGCCGTCAAAGCTTAAACCCCACCGGGAAAACATCAGGCTGGCCGTCGACCACGACGCCAAGGCGTCCCACACTCGTATGGCTCAGTAATTTCCAGCACTCATCAGACTCGAGGATTTCTGCTTCTGGCACGATCTTCTTGTCGGTCATGCCCAGATCCTATGGTGCTCAGTGGTTACCCAAAAGGGCCCAAAGACCTTCGATCGGTTGGTGAAACCTGGGGAGCGCAGCTTTGGCGGCGGCCACGTGTTCCGTACCGCCGCCAAGGCTTTCATCCAGGGCTGGTGCTGTTTGTTGTTAGTTCCTGGACACGGCTTCACGTGCCTTCCGCCATGCGGTCCAGGCGGCGTAGCTGCCGTCGAGTTCGACGACGTCGTACCCGGCCCGGCGCAGGGCGCTGGCCGCGACGGAGTTCCGGACGCCGGACTGGCAGTAGGTGACGATGGTGCCGTTGGCGGGAAGCTCGTCGAGGTGCCACATGAGGCGGCCGCCGCTGAGCTGGTGGGAGCCGGGGATGTGGCCGGCGGTGTGCTCGGTCTTGTTGCGGACGTCCAGGACCATGGCGGTGTCGAGGCTGTCGAGGTCCTCGGGCTGGATCAGCTTCGGGGTGGTGGTGGGGAGCCCGTCGATGCTGGTGACGTAGCCTGCGACGTTGTCGATGCCGACGCGTACCAGGTGGTCCCACATGTCCTGCGCGGCGTCCTGGTCAGGGGCCAGGAGCACCAGGGGGTTCTTGTCCGTTTCAGGGTTCACTACCCAGGCGCCGTAGCTGGCTACTGACTTCCCGGCCGGCACGTTCAGGGAGCGGGCTACCGTGCCTTCATGGACTTCGCTGTTGGGGCGGGTGTCGATGAAGGTCAGGGTGTCCGCGGCCAGGCCTGCAGCAACGATGCCGGTGGCCAGCTCGGGCAGCGGGGTGCGCTCGCCCATGACGGCGGGTCCTTCGCGGTTTTCGCGCTTCATCCGGCCGAAGTAGGCGTGGGCGTCGGGCTGTCCCTCGAGGAGTTCGTCGATGAAGCCTTGCTCGTCATTGGCGGCGAGGTAGGGACCCCACCAGGCGTACAGCCGCTCATAGCCAACCGTGGAGGAGGGGATTGCGCCCAGGGCTTTGCCGCAGGCGCTGCCGGCGCCGTGGGCGGGGTGGACCTGGACGTAGTCCGGCAGGGTGAGGAACTTGTCCCGCAGGCTGGCGAAGAGCTGCTTGGCGCCTTCGAATCGGGTGTCGATGCCGCCGGCTGCCTCGTCCAGCAGGTCCGGCCGGCCCAGGTCGCCGGAGAAGACGAAGTCGCCCGAGAGCAGGTAGCCGGGCTGGTCAGTGAAGGCGCCGTCGGTGACCAGGAAGGACAGGTGCTCCGGGGTGTGGCCCGGGGTGTGCACGGCCTGGATGCTGATGTTGCCGATGGTGATCTTGTCGCCGTCGTAGAGGCGTTCGCCGTCGAATTCGTACTGCCAGTCCGGTCCGCCTTCGCCGGAAACGTAGATCTTCGCGCCGGTGGCGGCGGCCAGTTCACGGGTGCCGGAAAGGTAGTCGGCGTGGATGTGGGTCTCGGTGACGGCCCCGATCTTCATGCCGTTCTTCTCCGCGAGATCCTGGTAGACCGCGATGTCGCGGCGGCCGTCGACAACAACGGCGGTGCCGTTGGCCTGGCAGCCGATCAGGTAGCTGGCCTGGGCGAGGTCTTCATCGTAAATGCGCTCGATAAGCATCTGGTGCTCTCCTTCGGTAAGTGGTGGAGGGTATTTTTGTCGTTCGCTCCAATTCCAACGCCGATACCCCTAGGGGTATTCCGCACCGCTGGATGTCCCATTTTCTTTTTGCTATGGGTGTTAGGGCTGTTGCTCTGCAGCGTGGGCGCGGAGCTTGTCCATGTCCAGGTTCTTCAGGGCCTGGTGACCTCTTCGAGTCCGGTGGCATTAAAGGCTCCGGGCTGGGAGAGGACCAGCGTCTTGTCCTTGAAGGCCATGAGTGTGGGGATGGAGGTGATGTCTGCTGCTGCGGCGAGGCCTTGTTCTGCTTCGGTGTCGACCTTGGTGAAGGTGATGTCCGGGTGCTGTCTTGGACGGGTGGTGGCGGGGCAACAGGGGTTCAGGTGGTGGGGAGGCCGGCGCGGGTCCAGGCGATCATGCCGCCGGCCATGGTGTCCGCCGAATAGCCCGCGCCGTTGAGGGCGTCAGCCACGGCGGCACTACGGTTGCCGCTGCGGCAGACAGCAATGACGGGCACTGCAGGATCGAGTTCTGACAGGCGTGCCTGCAGCTGGCTCATGGGGATGTGCAGGGCACCGGGGATCATGCCTTCGGCGACCTCGAAGTCCTCGCGGACGTCGAGGATGCGGGCGGTGGAGCGCCGCTGCTCGGCTTCTGTGATGGTGATTTCTGCCATGGGATTCTCCTTCGAAACAGTGTGGTGTGTTGTTAGCGGACGGGTTCGCCGGCCTGGCGCCAGGCGCCCATGCCGCCGCGCAGGGAATAGGCCTCGTAACCCTGGGAGGCGAGGAGCCGGGCCGCCGAGGCGGAGCGGACCCCGGACTGGCACATCGCGATCACCGGGCGGTTCTTGTTGATTCCGGCGGTGCGGGTCTGCAGCCGGTCCAGCGGGACGTGCTTTTGCCTGCGGGGCCCGCCCGGAGCGCCACTCCTGGGCGGAGCGGACGTCGATCAGCGAGGCGCCTGAGGACAGGAGCTCCTTTGCCTCCTCGACTGAGACTGTTTTATATGGCTTGCTGAACGCTTTTTTCAGGGAGCTGATGAGGCCCATGATGTTCTCCTTGATGGCGTGTTGCGGGTCAGGCGGGTGAGGGTACGTTGCTGCGGCGGCCGCTGCGGTTGCGCAGGGGGCAGGAACTGATGAAGAACCAGCAGATTCCGGCGGTGGCTGCGGTGAGGGCTGCGACTCCGGCGGCGATGAACCATCGCTGGTCGGCTGGGGCCTGTTGGATGAGGACGAAGGTTCCCATGGCCAGGACGAACCAGCCGAAGGCTTTGCGCAGTGCGGCTTCCGGGATGCGCCCTGCCAGCTTTGAACCGGCAAGGGTTCCCGCGATGGCCGCGGCTGTCACGCCGAGGGTGAGGCCCCAGTCCAGCTGGACTGTGGTGAGGTATCCGGCGAGCCCGGCGAAGGACTTCATCGCAATGACCACCAGCGAGGTGCCCACGGCGACGGACATCGGCAGGCCGCCCAGCAGTGCCAGGGCAGGTACTACGAGGAATCCGCCGCCGGCGCCCACCAGGCCGGTGATGAGCCCGACGACTGCGCCGTCCAGCAGGACCCTGCCAAGGGGCAGCTCGTGCTTGACGGGTGCGGCGCCGTCGTCATTCTTTTTCTTCCGTCCGCGGAGCATGGCCACGGAGGTGGCCACCATCATGACGGCGAAAGCGGTGAGCAGGATCTGGCCGGGAATGTGTCCGCCCAGGAGGCCGCCGACGAACGCGCCGGCCATCCCGGCCGCGCCGAAGATCAGGCCGGTCCGCCACATCACCCTGCCGCCGCGGGCGTGGCTGAGCACGCTCACCGCGGAGGTGACGCCGACGACGAAGAGGGAGGCTGCGATGGCTTCCTTGGCCTCGAACCCGGCGACGTAGACCAGGATCGGGACGGTCAGGATCGATCCGCCGCCGCCCAGGACGCCGAGCGAGAGCCCGATGACCACCGACAGGGCAAGGACCATGATCAGGGTGGCGGTCATGAGGCGTCGGCCTCCTCCCGGGCGTCAGCGGCGGGGGCGTCAGTGACAGGGAGTGTCAGGATGGCGCTTTCGCGCGTGGGTTCCTTGGCGGCCTTGTTCCAGGGCATGGCCGAGATGGCCCGGCCCATGGCGCAGGTGTTGGTGGCCGCAGAGAACGTCAGGCCGGTGCCGACGGCACCGGCGAGCATGCGGATCTTCGGGGAGACGAACTTTCCGCCGGCCAGGCCCAGGACCACCAGGGACCCTGCGGCGAGGCGGACCTGGCGCTCAAGGTCCCAGCGGTCCTTGCCCTTTACGACGTTGCCACCCGCGGCGGCGAAGCCGGGTGTCCCGCCGGTCAGGACGTAGGCGGAGTCGATCCCCGACTTGGCAAGGCGCTGGCGGGCCTGCTCCGCGCGGGCTCCGGACTGGCAAACCAGGACCACGCAGCTGCCCAGGCGGGCGGCGAGTTCATCGGTGTGCTCGGACAGCAGCGGCAGCGGCACGTTGTAGGAGCCGCGGATGTGCATGGACTCGAACTCCGCAGCGGAGCGCACGTCGATCACCACGAGGTCCTGGTGCTGGTCAATCCAGGTGCTCAGGGTCTCGGGAGCAAGGGCGGTAACAGCGGGTGCCCTGAAAGGGGAAGTCATTGCTGGCCTCTCAATAGGTCGTCAGGTGGATACCCCACCGAGTATCGCAGATACCCCTAGGGGTAGTCAAAACACCCGGAGGGGTATATTGTTGAGGTAGAAAACCGCGACCCTTTGGAGATCCAATGCAACTTGATTCGACCGAACTGACCCCCGTGGTCAACCGCCTCAAGCGGGCCCAGGGACAGCTGGCAGCTGTGACCCGGATGCTGGAGGAGGGGAAGGACTGCAAGGACATCGTCACGCAGCTGGCTGCCGTGTCGAAGGCCTTGGACCGGGCTGGCTTCGCCATTATCGCCAGCGGCCTTGAGCAATGCATCGTCCGCGAAGACACCACCATGGACAAGAAAGAGCTGGAAAAGCTCTTCCTCTCCCTCGCCTGACAGGGATGAAAAGTCAGGTCTATGCCGCAGTGAACTGAGTCACTCGACGGGCCAGACAACCCTTGTTTGCCATTTTGCGGGGTCGGGTTCCGTTTCCGGATCACTCAGGTAGAACTCCCACATCGTGTCCGCAGGGGTGAGGCCTTCGGTTGCCATTTGCTGCTGAATTGCTTTGTAGGTCTCCTGGAGGGTGTCGTAAGGCCCGGTGTGGATAGCTTCGAGGGCATCGGTTTCGGGCAAAGTGCCAGTCACTACTCCTTCCGACTCCGTGAAGTTGCCGCTGACAGGGAATCCAGCTTCCACGTCAACAGTGTCGGTTGGCGTTCCCCGGTAGCGTGCGAAAGGAGGTCCTGAGGGGCTGGCGCCCTGCATGAGGGCTGCAGCCATGACTGTCCCGAAGGCGCGGCCGAAGAAATCCGTCAGTGAATCCATGCGGACCCGTTCGCGGACGACGGCGACGGGCTGCTGGGTGAGATGGACTTTCCTGGGGTGCTGGGCAGTATCGTTCATGGCACAAGCGTGCGCCCGCGGTGCCAGGTGTCACAGGGCCTTAGGACTCTAAACCGGCCATGCTGCCCGTGCTCCGGAACCTGGGAGCGCTGGCTAGGGGGAGCGCCTTCGTACGCCGCCCGGTCATGCATGCAGGTAGGCTCTCGCTATGGATGGTGTCCCCTCGGTCTCGGTTGTTATCCCGACCCGCAATGACGGACGTCAACTGCGGACCTGCCTGGCCTTGCTGGCCCGCCAAAGCAGGCCGGCCGACGAGATCATTGTTGTCGACAACGCAAGCAGCGATGACACTGCCGCCATCTGCGCAGCGGCCCGCGTGAGGCACATACTGGTAGACCTGCCAGGCATTTCCGCGACGGCCGCTGCGGGTTTTGATGCCGCCGCGGGCGGGATCATCGCCAGGCTGGATACCGACTCAAGGCCCCCGCAGGATTGGCTCGAACACGTGGTGCGTATCCTCGCGACGTCGGGCCCGTTCACTGCCGTCACGGGACCCGGTGACTTTTACGGCGGCAACCCCCTGGTTCGCTGGGCCGGGCGGTATCTGTTCCTGGCTGGCTATTTCACAGTAGTTGGCTTCCTGTTGGGCCATCCTCCCGTCTACGGATCCAACTTTGCCCTGACCAGGGAGGTCTGGGCGCGTATCCGGACGGCAGTGGTGCGGGACAATGCCGATGTCCACGATGACTTCGATATCTCCTACCGGCTGCGACCACACATGACAGTCATCTATGACCCCACCTTGAAAGTGGGGGTCTCTGCACGCCCGTTCGCCAGCTGGTCCTCGTTTCGGCGCCGCATTGCAATGTCGCTGGTCACGTTCCGGGTTGAATTCGGATATGAAACGCCCTTGCGCCGCCGATTGGACCGCTTCCGGTGGCGGCAGGGCGGGCGGGACGGAGGTGCGCAGGGTGACAAGTAGTACCGCACGCCTCCTGCCTCAAACCGGCCGATCGGCCTTGGCGTAGATTGCCAGAAGGTCCCGGCTGAACTCATACGGCGACGTCTCGCAAGGGCTATGGCCACCCCTGTACACGCCGATCCGGGCCCGTATTGCCTGGGCAAACAGCCTGTGCAGCCGGAGTGGCCACAAATCGTGCTCGCCTACGGCAACGAACTTCGGGATGGGCGCTTCTGCCAGCGCTTGCCGAAGATCCGGAGCGTTTTGCATAAGCGTGTAAATGTCCCGTATGGAAGAGCGGCGGGTAAAGCGGAACCGGTAGTTGACGAATCGCTGCCTCCCGGGCGGTACGTGCACGAAGTTGCCGCGGATGGCCCAGATCACCAGGGCACCGCCGATCCAGCCGTTGGCCCAGCCGCTGAACCGGCCTATCCGGCTCACGCCCCTGAAACTACGGCCGGGCTCGGGCGGACAACTCATGAGGGTGAGGGTTCTGAACAGCTCCGGATGCTCCGTATATGCGAGCTGGACCACAATAGCCGCGAAGGAGTATCCCACCACATGGGCCGGTGCGTCGGCTTCCCTCAGGGCAGCAAGGAAGTCATCGACGAACAGTTGGTAGTCATAATGCTGTCTTGGCGGTACCAGGTTTTCCGGCCCGGCGGCCGCCGACTGATACTGGCCGGCCAGGTCATAGCTCAGCACAAAGTACCCGGCGTCAGCGAGGACTGGCATCATGAGCGAGAAGTCCTCCTTGGAACCCGTGGCTCCGGGCACGAGGACAACCCAGGGCTGGTTCGGGTCACCCAGGGTCACTGCTGCAAGGTTCCCGCTGGGAGCTTTGATGGTGCGCCGCGCTGAGCCCAAAGGCGGTACCGACCAATCGACGTCCAATTAGCCGGAGTCCAACAAGGCGGCCGCGTCCACGCGTGCGGAGCCGAACTCCTCGGGGTCAACCCCGGATAGTTCCTGATCCTGCCCGGCCATGATCCAAAGATAGTCCCGACGGGGGTGCTTGGTTAGGGGCATGGGACACGGGGAAGGTGTTCGTAGGGAACTCCGCAACCCTCCGAACAAAGGCGCGCAGCCGCCGGTAGACTTCCTGGGATTCCGGGTAGCGGTAATCCTGTTGCCACGTATGTTCAGTGTTTGCGTTCGCCCACGGGTAGATCAGTGTCTCAACCGATACATCGTGATTTCGGAGCCGCTCAATGAAGTTCACATTGGCTCTGTAGAAGAAGTCCCGCTCGGAAGTGGTGACAAAGACCGGCGGGTGCCGGCTGTCCAGCCACTCAATGGGGGAGACGAAACCGGTGGCGGCTTTCAGGCGCTCGGCCGCCTCACGGGCTTGACGCAACCTTAGGCCGCGGCGCCTTGGCAGGCCCTCCGATGGCAGCAGCATGCGGACAAAGTTCAGGCTGAGGACAAAGCCGCTCTCGAAAAAGACGGAGAAATCGACCGCGCTGCAGTGTTGGACCAGCCCTTTCAGGTGCCCCGCGGGAATGCCGGGTTGCAGGGAGTAATGCGCGGCCAGTTCGGGCCGCAGGCTGAGCGCAGTGAGCAAAGCCGCGATGTGGCCGCCGGCCGAGTCTCCGCCAAGGACCAGGCGCTGGGGATCCCCGCCGTACGCGCTGATGTTGGCGTCCACCCATGCCAGCGCAGCATTTGCGTCCTCAAGCACATGACCCATATGGAAGCGGGGCGCCCGCCGATAGTTGACGTTCACCACCGCCATGCCGCCCAGGACCTGGTTTGCACAATATTTCGTCACGGCGGCCTTGTCACCGGACGTCCACCCTCCGCCGTGGAAGTAGACGTAGACGGGAAGCAATTCTCCAGCCTCAGCAGCGCCTTGATGGTCTGCAGGTGTGGTGGCCAGGGGGGTTAACACATCGAGGCGGTGGGCGGCCAGGCCATCGCCGCCGTAGTCCAGGTCGTGGGTGTATGCCACTTCAGTGAGCGGGTCCGTGTTGAATCTTGCACGCTCGCGGGAGCCCACCGCCAGCATCAGGAACCGCCAGGTCCACACAGGCACACGGCGCAACACGCCCCGGGCATTGCGAGCCAAGGAAAAGGTACTGCCGGAACCGGCGGCCACCGCGGTCATCCTTCAATTCTAGGGGCTGGCAGCTGGCGGGTTTTCTAGCCGCCCAGCATCACGTCGAGGGTGACGAAACGGTAGCCGGCGGCACTGATCCGATCGATGACGACGGGCAGTGCGTCGGCGTCGAGGGTGCTGCCGTCGTCGGGATTGGAGCCGATGTGCATGAGGACGATTTCACCGGGCTGGAGGCTGGCAAGAACCCGGTCGATCACGGTTTGCGGGCTGATGCCGGCGCTGGTTCCCTTCCAGCCCAGGGTGTCCACTGTCCAGCGGACCGCCACATAGCCCAGGTTGTTCACGGCCGCGATGGTCCTTGCATTCCGTTCGCCGAAGGGGAAGCGGAAGAAGGGGCGCGGATCCGCGCCGGCTGCCAGGATCACCTGCTCTGCCCCCAGGACCTGTTGGACGGTCAACTGGTCAGAGAGGCCGGTGAACCCGGGGTGCGTCATGGAGTGGTTGGCCACGCGGTGTCCGCCGGCAACAATCTGGCCAACCGCTCCCGGGTTCGTTTCAGCCCAGTTGCCGGTAAGGAAAAAGGTGCCCTGCACGCCCTTGGCGGCAAGTGCTGCCAGGATTTTGGGCAATCCGGCGGCATTGGCCCCGGCGTCGAACGTCAAGGCGACCACATTCCCGGCGCCGGGAAGGACGGTGAGATCCTGGCCGCGAAGTGAAGCCGGGAAAGCATCAGCGGGAGGCGGCGCTGCCGTGTCTGGCGGTTCCGGGGGAGGGACAGGCGGCAGCGTGACGGGCGGCTCGACCGGAGTCTGTCCCGCTTCCGGCGTCTCTGTCCCTGCCGGAGGCGGCGACGGTGGTTGTGAAGGCGCAGTAGGCGCCGTAGGAGACGGCGTCGGAGCGGGGGAGCTCGTGGCCGGGTCCGTGGAGGTCTGCGCAGGGGCCGACGACGGCGGGCTGCCGGGTTGGGACATCATCACCACGGCGAGCGCAATGACGAGAGCCAGCAAGCCAAGCGCCGCCACCACGGCGACCACGCGCCGTCGTCCGCTTCCAAGGGTCGGTTGTGACATGGCCTTCAGCTCCTTATCCCCTAACCATGCTCCCGGCCACGGTTCCTGGACCAGAGCCGAAAGTCACCCAATCCGGGCGAACTCCGCATGGCCGGGACCTAAGCCTCTGGCGCTGCAGAGAAGGGCGGGCAACAGTGATTCCAGGCCGTGTGGATCGTTGCCCGGCCGCAATGGGAGGACTCGAAATGATGTTTTGGAACGGCAACATGGGTGGTTGGGGCTCCGTGCTCATGGTCATAAGTTTTGTCTTGTTCTGGGGTGCTGTTATCGCGGCCATTGTCCTGTTGGCCCGGGCGCTCGGACCGGCCAACAGGGGGACCAGTCCCGGCTCGAACGCTGGCTATGCGGAGGATCTGCTGGCCCAAAGGTTTGCACGCGGAGAAATAGACGAATCCGAATACACCGCCAGGCTTGATGTCCTTCGACGTGGTCCCCGCAGATGAGGCCTGGCTGCTCCACTTCACAACGGGTGGCAGCCGAAACCGCCGGAGCGGATAGCCACCGGCAGCCGCCGAGCCTTATAGGTAGCCGTGCCATGCAACTCCGCCTTGGGCCCCGCACGTTGTTCCTTCCTGTTGGCTTGCCGGCCGGCGGCGACCCGCCATGACCGCGTCACCTACTGCTTCTGCAGCGCTGTCACCTTTTGACGCCGTGATCTTTGACTTGGACGGCGTGGTGACGGACACGGCCTCGGTGCATGAAGCTGCCTGGAAGCAACTTTTCGACGACGTACTGGCAGATCCACGGCTTCCTGCTGAAGCAAGGCGGGACCCGTTCACTAAGGACGATTACCTGGCCTACGTGGACGGCAAGCCCCGGGAAGACGGCGTGACAACCTTCCTCGCGGCCCGCGGCATCACCCTGCCCGAAGGCAACCGCGCAGACAGCGCCGGCACGTGGTCGGTACATGGCCTGGCCAAACTCAAGGACCAGCTGTTCAAGGCGCGGCTGGCACGCGATGGCGTCAGGACCTTTCCGGGAACGGTCGCACTGATCGACAGGCTGCGCTCGGCACACATTCCCTTGGCCGTGGCAACCTCGAGCCGCAATGCTTCCGCTGTCATCGCCGCGGCAGGCCTCTCTGGTTCATTCGACCTTGTGATGAACGGAGTCATGGCAGGCGAACTTGGGCTCCCGGGAAAACCCGACCCTGCAGTCCTCCTCGAGATCGTGCACCGGCTGGGCGTGGCACCTGCCCGGGCAGTAGTCATTGAAGACGCCACAGCCGGTGTGGAGGCAGCACGCCGCGGCGGTTTCGGCCTGGTTGTCGGTATAGACAGGGTGGGCCGGAGAACCGAACTGGAGGAGGCAGGCGCCGATGTTGTGCTGACTGACGTTGGCCAGCTGGACCTGGGCCGTGTCCTGACCGACCCATGGCGTCTGATCTATGAAGGCTACGACCCCGCCCACGAAGGTCACCGGGAGGCGCTGACCACGCTGGGGAACGGGTACCTGGCAGTCCGCGGTGCTGCACCCGAGAGCAGCAGGAGCGACGTCCACTACCCCGGCACGTACCTAGCGGGCGTGTACAACCGGCTGGTGAGCAATGTCCAGGGCCAGGATGTGGAAGACGAGCACATGGTTAACGCGCCCAACTGCCTGGTGCTGGACATCCGCCTTGACGGAACCGACTGGTGTTCCCGGGGCGGCCTGAAGATTATCCGGGAACGGCGGGTGCTCGACATGCGCCGGGCCATCCTGGAACGGGAAGCAGTCCTGGAAGCCCCCGACGGTCGACGGCTGGTACTGGGCCAGCGGAAGTTCGTGTCGATGGCCCAACCGCACCTCATGGCGCTCCATACTTCCCTCACGGCTGTGGGCTGGAGCGGTTCAGCGGTGATCCGCAGCGGAGTGGACACGGGCGTGACCAATGAGAACCTGCCGGAAGACGCGCTCCTGAACCACCACCATCTTGTCCCGCTCGCAGTGTCGGACCCGGCCGGGCCGGTCACGATAGTGGAAGTCGAAACGAGCCAAAGCCACATCCGGATCGCGGCAGCATTGAGAACCGATGTCTCCGGGCAGGCCGCCGATGGCGGGCCGGGCGAGGAGGAGGGAGTCCACTACCGGTCTTGGGAACTTCAGCTGACGGACGCCGTGCCGGTAGGTATCACCAGGATTGCGGCGATGGCCACCTCCCGTGACCGGGCAGTTTCCTCCCCCGCACTTGCCGCCGGAAACCTCCTCCGGGCAGCACCAAGCTTTGAGCACTTGCTGTCCCGGCACGGGGACACCTGGGAAAGGCTGCTTGGCCTGTTCGCCATCAGTCTCGACGGCAGTCCGCAGGTGCAGCTGATCCTGAACCTGCACGTCTTCCACCTGCTTCAGACGCTCACCCCCAACACTGCTGAGCTGGACGCCGGGGTGCCTGCACGCGGGCTGCACGGCGAGGGCTACCGGGGCCATATCTTTTGGGATGAGCTCTTCGTCCTGCCCCTCCTTACTACCAGGATGCCCTCGGTAGCGCGCTCCCTGATCAACTACCGGTGGCGCAGGCTTCCCGCTGCCCGGGAAGCGGCCGCGGCAGCAGGACTGAACGGAGCGCTTTTCCCCTGGCAGAGCGGAAGCGACGGGAGGGAGGAGACCCCGCGCTGGCTCTACAACCGCCGCTCGGGCCGGTGGGTGCCGGATTACTCCCACCTTCAACGCCACGCGGGCCTCGCTGTCGCTTTTAACGCCTGGCAGTACTACCTGGCTACCCAGGACAGGGAATGGCTCCTTCGGCATGGGGCCGAGCTGATCGTTGAGGTGGCACGCCTCGTGGCCTCCATGGCAGACCACGACCCGGACACGGACCGGTTCCACCTCCGGGGCATCATGGGCCCGGACGAGTATCACACCGGCTACCCGCTCAGCCCGGAACCGGGGCTCAACGATAACGCGTACACAAATGTCATGGCTGCCTGGGTCTGCGCCCAGGCCTGCGGGATCATGGCACTGCTCCACGGACACGACCTTGAGGACCTCAACCGGCGACTGAAGGTGGACGGAACGGAAATCGACGGTTGGCGGCACGTCAGCACACGGATGTTCGTGCCGTTCCACGACGGCATCATCAGCCAGTTCGCGGGTTATGAGGAACTGCGGGAACTGGACTGGGAGCGCTACCGGAACGCCTACACCAACATCGAACGCCTTGACCTGATCCTCGAGGCCGAGGGAGACAGCACTAACGGTTACCGGCTGGCCAAACAAGCTGACGTGCTCATGCTGCTCTACGTCCTGGGGGAAAAGGAACTGACGCTCTTTCTGGCCGGCCTGGGCTATGAAGTGTCCACCGCGCAACTCGAAAAGACCGTCGACTACTATCTGGCACGCACGGCGCACGGCTCCACCCTCAGCCGGGTGGCGCATGCGTCAGTGCTGGCGGCAAGGGACCCGGACCGGGCCTGGAGCACCTTCCGTGAAGCTCTCAGCGCGGACCTCGACGACACCCAGGGAGGCACAACCCGCACCGGGATCCACCTTGGGGCGATGGCTGGAAGCATCGACGTTGTGCAGCGGAGCTTCGCCGGGCTCCGCATCACCGCTGATGCGCTCCTCTTCGCACCGAGGATGCCCAAAGGCATACGGGCAGTGTCTTTCCAGGTCCTCTACCGCGACCACCTGCTCGCCATCAACCTGGAGCACGGAAAATTGACGGTCGCAGCCGCTCCGGGTGACGCGCCCGCAATTCTGCTCCAGGTCGGCTCTGAACGGGTCCTCCTGTGCGCGGGCGACACACAGGAGTTTCCGCTCGCTGCCGTGGAGCATCAGTAACGCAGCAGGGACGCGCTTCTCCTGGCCGCGGGTAACCGGGTTCCGGCCGACGTGACCCTGGTGACGGTTTCCGCCTGCACCGTGCCACAGTGCCGCCGTGGAAGCAGGGCTTGTTGACCGACAGTGCGGCTGCTCTGGGCTGTCGTGGCCGAACGCCGGAATGGAAGGACAAGTGGCTAGCCGCCCGCCCAGGCATGTGCAGGGACTAAAGCCCCTTCTGTCCCGACCCTTCAACGGAGAGGATCGAGCCATGACTGCAAGGACAACAATGACCGGCGTTAACGTGCTGCTGCTGGAAGACGTGGGGATGGACGACGTACCCGCTGTGGGCGGTAAGAACGCGTCCCTCGGTGAGCTGATCCGGTCCTTGGCCGCTTCCGGCGTCCGGGTGCCGGAGGGTTTTGCCACCACCGCCGCCGCATACCGGGCATTCATCGCTGCCAACGGCCTGGAACCGGGGATTCGTTCCGCCATTGGCGGGTATCGCGCGGGCAGCGCCAGCCTGCGGGAAGCCGGCGAGGCTATCCGCGAACTTATCCTTGCAGGCCAGTTTCCGCCGGACATCGCAAACGGAATCAGGGAACACTACAGGGCCCTGTCCACGAGGACGGGACAGGAGCGGGTGTCAGTTGCCGTGCGCAGCAGTGCCACGGCTGAAGACCTGCCGGATGCGAGCTTTGCCGGCCAGCAGGAAACGTTCCTCAACGTCACTGGTGAACGTGAGCTGATGGAGGCCTGCAGGCGCTGCTACGCATCCCTGTTCACTGACCGGGCCATCAGCTACCGCGAACTCAAGGGCTTTGACCATCTGGACGTCGCCCTGTCCGTCGGCATCCAAAGGATGGTGCGTTCAGACCTTGGAGCGTCCGGGGTGATGTTCTCCATCGATACGGAGTCCGGGTTCCCGCGCAGTGTCCTGATCAGTGCTGCGTGGGGGTTGGGTGAAACGGTGGTCCAAGGCACCATCAACCCGGACAAGTACCAGGTGTTCAAGCCGTTGTTGGCCGTTCCGCACCTGGTGCCCATCATTGAAAAGACCCTCGGCGCCAAAGAACGGAAGATGGTGTACAGCCACGGCGGGCATGCGCGTACGCGGACCGTTGAAACCACGGACGAGGAGCGGCGTTCCTTCGTGCTTGACGATTCGGAGGTAGTGACGCTGGCCCGCTGGGCTGTTGCGGTGGAGGAGCACTACGGCCGGCCGATGGACATGGAGTGGGCAAAAGACGGATCCAGCGGGGAGCTTTTTATGGTCCAGGCCCGGCCGGAGACCGTCCAGGCCCGGCGCAGCGGGTCCGTTTTCACCGTCTACCACCTCCGGCAGCAGGGCAGGCTTCTGGCCTCCGGTGCAGCCATCGGTGAATCGATCGCCCGGGGCACCGCCTGCGTGGTCAGGGACGCCAAAGACATCGAAGACTTCCGTGACGGCGCAATCCTCGTCACCAGGATGACCGATCCGGACTGGGTACCCATCATGCAGCGCGCCGCGGGCATCATCACGGACCATGGCGGTCCCACCAGCCATGCCGCCATCGTCAGCAGGGAACTCGGCGTGCCCGCTGTGGTGGGCACCGGCAACGGCACCTCCGTCATGCACGACGGAGCGCCCGTCACGCTGTCCTGCGCCGGAGGCGAGAAGGGGGAGGTCTATGAGGGAATGCTTGCCTTTGACGTCGAAGAGGTGGACCTCGGGGCCCTGCCTGCAACCCGCACCGCCGTGATGGTCAACATCGCCAGCCCCGCGGCAGCCTTCCGGTGGTGGCGCCTGCCTGCTTCGGGAGTGGGGCTTGCCAGGATGGAGTTCATAATCAGCAACCTGATCCGGATCCATCCGATGGCGCTGGTCCATCCCGAACGGGTGACTAATTCGGCCGAGGCTGCCCGTATCCGGCAGCTCACCTCTGGTTACCCGGACCTGCAGGAGTACTTCGTTGACGTCCTGGCTACCGGCATCGCCAAGATCGCGGCCCCCTACCACCCGAACCCCGTGATCGTCAGGCTCAGCGATTTCAAGAGCAATGAGTACGCGCACCTGATAGGGGGCGGGTCCTTCGAAGCCGCCGAGGAAAATCCCATGCTGGGTTTCCGCGGAGCGTCGCGCTACTACAATGATCGTTACCGGGAAGGATTCGCTCTTGAGTGCAAGGCGTTAAAGCGCGTGCGGGAGCGGATCGGCTTCGCGAATGTCATCGTGATGGTTCCGTTCTGCCGTACTCCGGGAGAAGCGGACCTCGTGATCCAGGTAATGGCTGAGAACGGACTGGTCCGCGGTGCAGAGGGACTGCAGCTGTACATGATGTGCGAGATTCCCTCGAACGTCATCCTCGCCACCGAGTTCGCCCGGCGCTTCGATGGATTTTCCATCGGTTCCAATGACCTGACCCAGCTGGTCCTGGGTGTTGACCGCGACTCCGAACAGCTGGCCGGGCTTTTTGACGAACGGGACGAGGCCGTCACCACGATGATTGCGCAGGTCATCGCCAGGGCACACGCGGCCGGCATCAAGATCGGCATCTGCGGCCAGGGCCCGAGCAACCATCCCGATTTCGCCGAATTCCTGGTGAAGCAGGGCATCGATTCCATATCTCTGAACCCGGACACCTACGTCAGGACTGTTCCGGTCATCGCAGCCGCCGAAAATTCCCCCCGATGACCACGCTGGGCATCCTGACCAGCGGCGGGGACTGCCCCGGGCTCAATGCCGTGATCCGTGCCGCCGTGCTGAGCGGAGTGATCTCCCATAGCTTCGACTTCGTGGGCTTCCGGGACGGCTGGCGCGGGGTATTGGACCGGGACGTGATTGCGCTGCCGCGCCATGCCGTGCGCGGGATCGCCAGGCTCGGCGGCACCATCCTGGGCACGTCCCGGACCAATCCGCTCAAGGACGGCGGTGTGGATGCCGTGCGCAGGAGCCTTCAGGTGCTGGGCGTCTACGGGATCATCGCTGTGGGAGGAGAAGGCACCCTTGCGGCGGCGCAGGAACTGTCGGGCCAGGGAATCAAAATTGCGGGGGTTCCGAAGACGATCGACAATGACCTTGACGCCACCGATTTCACGTTCGGTTTCGATACGGCAGTCCAGACGGCAACGGAAGCCATTGACAGGCTGCGCACCACCGGTGAGTCGCATCACCGCTGCATGATTGCCGAAGTCATGGGACGCAATGCCGGCTGGATCGCCCTGCATGCCGGGATGGCCTCCGGTGCGCACGCCATCCTTATTCCGGAGCAGAAGGTCTCCCTGCGGCAGGTTGCCGCGTGGGTGGCGTCCGCGAACAGCAGGGGCCGGGCGCCGCTGGTGGTCGTGGCGGAAGCCTTTGTTCCGGAGGGCCAGGAGGAGCCGTATTCGCCCAGGGGCCTGGACACGTTTGGCCGGCCGCGGCTGGGCGGAATCGGCATCCGCCTTGAGCAGGAACTGCAGGAGCTTACGGGAATTGAAACACGGGCCACCATCCTGGGCCATATCCAGCGCGGCGGTGCACCCACGGCCTTCGACAGGGTCCTGGCGACGCGGCTGGGTATGGCAGCCGTGGAGTCTGCTGCGAACGGCCGCTGGGGAACCATGGTCTCGTTGCGCGGCACCAGCATCATCAACATCGGCTTTGAGGCGGCGCTGGGCAGGCTTAAAACTGTGCCTGAGGACCGCTACAGGGAAGCAGCGGTCCTCTTTGGCTGATGCACCCGCCGCCGGCAGAACCGGCCAGGCTGTCAGCTCCGGCTGATTTCGATCTTTTTAGCGGGCGGTTGCTCGGCTGCTGTAGGCACGGGTGTCCGCACCTCAAGAAACCGGTCCGGCTGCCGCACCCGCTAATCGTCAGTCCAATCACCGCAGCGACCCAGAGGCTTTGGTCCCGGCGCCGCAGTAACCGCGCTTTCCGGGACTAGGATCAGGACCATGAGCAACTCCGCCCCGCCGCCGGCCACCGAAGTACTCGCACCGGAAGACTGCTGGAAGTATTTGCAGTCCTCCTACATCGGGGGGCTTGCCCTGATCAGCGGTGCCGCTCCCGAGATTTTTCCCGTGAACATCCTCACGATTGGCCGGAGTGTTGTCTTCCGCACGGCACCCGGAACGAAACTTCGGGCGCTGCTCACCGGCGCTCCGGTTGCCTTGGAGGCTGACGGGCTCAACGCCTACTCGACAGAAGTCTGGAGTGTTGTCCTTAAGGGAACGCCGGGGCCGTTCACCGGCAATGCGGCTGATCTCCAGGCGGGCCCGGACCACGAACCCTGGCAGGGCGGACTGAAAGAGCATCTGGTGCAGATCACGCCGCTGGATGTGTCAGGGCGGAGGTTCGCAGTCTCGCCACGCACGCGCTGGTGGCCGCCGTTGGACTTTTCAGCTGACTGGATGGACTAGCACGTCAGGTGCTGCCCCTGTCCCGCTGCGGGCGCTCGTCCCTACTGAACCTCCGGGCGTGCGCCCGGCCCAGGACCGCGATGCCAAGGACCGCGGCGGCGGCCGTGGCGAAGGATGCGGTTGCGAGCTCCGTCGGGGGCCACTCCAGCATAAAGAATTCGTGCAGGAGGGGGACCGTCATCAGCAGGACGACTCCTGCGCACATGGCCGCCACGACGGCCAGCCGGAGACGGGATAAGGGGCGGCTCACAGCGGCCAGCACGCCGAGGGCCACCAGCGTCAGTACGAGGACTGAGGCTGTACGGGTGGCGGCGGTACTGAAGCCACCCACGGCCAGGGCGTAGGCCTGAACGGCCAGGACCGCCGTCGCAATGACGATCCCGGAAGGCACCGCCATGGCGAGCGACCGCTTCAAGAAACCCTGCCTGTAGCGGCGGGGGTTGCTCATGAGGGCCAGGAAGAACGCCGGTATGCCTATGGTGAGACCGTCGGTCACGGACAGTTGCCGGGGCAGGAACGGAAAGCTCCACATCAGTGCCCCAAACGCCACCGACAGGACGGCAGCGTAGGTGGTCTTGCTGAGGAACAACACCGATACCCGCTCAATATTGGCAATGACCTGCCGGCCTTCGGCCAGGACGGCCGGCAGCCGGTCAAAGTGCCCGTCCAAGAGCACCAGGCGGGCTACGGCCTTGGTGGCAGGCGCGGCGGTGTCCATGGCGATGCCAATGTCCGCCTCCTTCAATGCCAAGGCGTCATTCACGCCGTCGCCCGTCATTGCAACGGTATGCCCCATGCGCTGCAGCGCCAGGACCATGTCCCGTTTCTGGTCAGGTGTCACTCGGCCGAAAACGGAAAAACTCTCCAGCGTCTTGTCCAGCAGAGGGGAAGCCGCGGGCAAAAGCCGCGCATCGTAGCCGGCGCCGACGTCGAGGCCCAGTTCCTGCGCCACGGCAGTCACCGTTCGGTGGTCGTCGCCGGAGAGAATCTTCACGGCGACTCCCTGCATACGGAAAAAGGCCAGGGTCTGCGCCGCGTCCGGGCGGACTTTTTCGCGGAAAGTGAGGAGGACGGCAGCCTTGAGCCCGTCCGGCAACTGCTGATCCTCCGGAGCGCTGTCCGGCAGGGGGTCCGGCGTGTAGGCCAAAAGCAGGGTGCGCCGGCCTTCCGACGCGAGGCGCCGGGCCTGAAGCAGCACGTTCGCACTTGTCTGACTGCCTCCGGCCAAGAGCATGTCCGGTGCCCCCAGCACCCAGGTCCCAGCGCAGGGGCCTGGCGCGGAAAAGCCGGCCGCGCTCCACTTCCTGACGGAGGAAAAAGGAACGACGGCGGCAGGAGACTGCGCGCCGTCGGTAGGGAAAGCAGCCGCGAGGCAGCGCGCGGTGGCGTTCGCATGGGGATCTGCCCCGAACCATCCCAGCGCTGTCCGCCAGCCCTGGGAAAGAGACCCGTCGACGGCGTGCACGGCGTCGAAGACCATCCGTCCGTCGGTCAGGGTGCCGGTCTTGTCAATGCACAGGACGTCCACGCGCGCCAGGCCTTCCACCGCAGCCAGCTCCTGGACGAGCACTTGCTGGCGTGCTAGCCGCACACCGCCCACAGCGAAGGCAACGCTGGTCATAAGCACGAGTCCCAAGGGAATCATTGCGATGGCCGCGCCCACTGCTCCCACTAGGGCTTCCAGCCACGCCCCGGTACGAATGGCGGCCTCCCAGCCGCCCTTGGCGTGCATCTGGCCGTTAACCACGATGGCAACAAGGGGCAGCAAAGCCCAACCGATCCACCGAAGGACCCGGGCAACTCCGTTCCGGATTTCTGAATGAACCAGGGAAAAGCGTTTGGCTTCTGCCGTGAGCCGGCTGGCGTAGGAGCCTGCACCCACGGCCGCCACCCGCGCCAGACCCTGGCCGGCCGTCACCGTCGAACCTGAGAGGATCGTCGCCCCAACGCCCTTGCTTACCGCGTCTGATTCTCCGGTAAGGAGCGACTCGTCCAGCTCAAGGCCGTTGCTTTCAAGGACTACCGCGTCCGCCCCAACCTGGTCACCTGGCTGCAGCACGGCGACCTCGTCCATGACCACGTCGGAAAGTTCAATCTCCTGTATCTGTCCGTCGCGCAGGACCCGGGCGCGCGGGGTGTCGAGGATCGCAAGCCGGTCAAGCAGCCGCTTCGCCCTGTACTCCTGGACCACCCCGATAATGGCGTTGCTGACAGCAGCGAAGCCGAAGAGTGCGTCCCGCCATTGGCCCAGGAGCAGCAGCAGGAGGAAACAACCGCCAACAATGCCGTTCAGCAATGTGAGGACATTAGCCCGGAGAATCTGCCACAGGCTCCTGCTGGTGGCATCAGGAACGCCGTTGGCCAGCCCTGCCAGCGTTCGTTCCCGTACTTCGGCTGCCGAGAGGCCCGTTCCTGCCCTCGCAGCAGAACCGGAAGGAACAGGAGCCCCGGCCGCACTCATGCCGTGCATTCAGGAATGCGAAGAGAGGGCTGAGCCCAGGGTTTTTCCCCACTCCCGGGCCCTGTCGAGCTCGCCCGGCAGTAGCTGGTTGGTGTCGTCGACGAGGAAGCTGGCCGGCTCAGCGATCACATCGAAGCCATGCTTCCGGAGCCGTTTGGCGATGCCTTTGGACGCGTGGCCGGTCAGTAATTCGTTGCCTTCAAGCCGGGTGTCGAAGGCTGCCGCCTTACCTTTGGTTCTGTCCAGGGAGGCAAACCAGGCGCGCAGGTTCGGCCCGTCGGCCGGGGAATCGGGCACCAGGCCCTTTTCCGGATGCTCAAGGGCGTCTTTGACAGCCAGTTCCCACATTGGCTTCCTGCTCATGCCATGGATGTGGGTGGGACCTCCCACCACCAGCAAGTCTGTTTCAGGTGGCTCCGTGGTGCCCGCGTCCGCAACTGACATCACCCGGGCTTCCGCGGCACTCCCCAGACCCTGAGCAATCGCTTCCGCTATGGCGTGGGTATTGCCATAGAGCGATTCGTAGACGATGGCGGCTTTCATGGTGTTGCCTTCCCTTCCAGGGTGGTTGCCAGTTTTTGTGCCCACGCCCCTGCTTTTTCCAGCTCCCCGCCGTGCAGCGGCCCTTCAGTGCCCCGAACATAGAACAGGGCCGGATCGGAGACAATGCTGGCACCGCCCGCTTTGAGCATTCTGGTCATCTTTTTTCCCGCGTCCCCGTGGATGAAGAACCGGACGCGGGTATCGAACGCTGCTGCGTTGATGCCCTTGAGCAGTCCCTCGCCGCCTAACTGCGCCAGCAGTCCGCTGATCCTGGCCGTGGGGTGCCACCCGTTGATGGGGGAGCCCACAACCAGGAGATCATCCGTGGCGAGGGTCCGCGGATCGAAATCCACCACGGGTACCGCCGCAGCTGAAAGGGGTGACAGGTTGCGGGCGATGGATTCTGCGACTGCTTTGGTGTTCCCATAGGCGGAGTCGTAAACAATGTGGGCTTTCATGCAGTGACCACCACCTTCAGCGCATTTGTTTCTGCGGCACGGGCGAACGTGTCGTACGCGTCCACGAACTCATCGAAGCGGAAGTGGTGCGTAGCGAACTTTTCCGCTGGCAGCTTCTTTTGGGCGACGAGTTTCAGCAGCATTGCAGTGGTATTGGCATTGACGAGTCCCATGCTGATGTTGATGTTCCGGATCCAGAGGTCCTCCAGGTGAAGTTCGACGGGTTTCCCGTGAACACCGACGTTTGCGACGTTCCCGCCCGGGCGGACGATCTCTGTGCACATGGTGAATGTGGCGGGGATACCGACTGCCTCGATGGCCACATCAACGCCGTGGCCGTCAGTGAGGGCCAGCAGTTGTTCCTTCCAATCGGCGTCACCGGACGCGACTACGTGCGTTGCGCCAAACACGCGCGACTTTTCAAGGCGGTTTGCGTCAAGATCGACGGCGATAATCGCCGCGGCTCCATAAAGTCCGGCCGTGGCGATGGCAGGGTGTTTCATAGAGTGTGTAAGGGTCCGGTCTCTAACTAGGGTTTGACCTGCGGTTTTACCCTTGAAAGGACGGGCCCTCTTGGCCGAAATCAGT